>DATDJA010000537.1:0-8406 GCA_036520795.1 Candidatus Limnocylindrales bacterium | reverse complement strand
GAGCCGCAGGAACGCGCCGATCGGCGTCTCGAGGTCGGCCGTCCGCGTGGCGCGCAGCAGGATCGTGTCGGCCGTGCCGGCGAGGCGCTTGGCTTCGGTCAGGCTCAGCGGGTCGGTCATCGCGGTCCGTCCTTCGAGTTGGCTCAGCGGCTCGGGGGCCGGCGGCGCCCGAGAATCAAGAAACGACCTTCGTACTTCATCGGGACGAAAGGTCGTGCCTTCCGCGGTGCCACCCTCATTCGGCGGTGTGCCGCACTCTGACCGGCGGACCTCCGGGTGTTGCCACCACGTCGATCGATCGGCGCTGCCCTGTATCGCTGGCGCTCTGCGCCGGAGCCTACTTGTCGTCCGCGGCGCTGCGCCGCCTCGCGTTCGGTCCGGTGGCTCCCGGGTCCATTCGCCGCCGCCGCCATCCCGGCTTCCACCAGCCGCCGGGTCTCTGGAATGGCGCTCCACGGGTACTCGTCCCGATCAAAGCCCGTATTCGCGATGTGGCGCGGAGTCTAGGGGCGACGATCCGGGGGCGTCAAGCCGTCCCCGCCGAGGCGTCGCCGGATGACAGGGATCCAGACGGCACCGGCCAGGATCTGGAGTCCGACGGCCAGGACGACGAGCAGACCGGGCACGGTCAGCACGAGCATCGGCACCTGCCAGGTGAACCCGTCGAAGGCGGCCGCGAGGCCAGCGTCGAGCGTGACCGAGTCGCTCGACGTCCCGCCGGTCGGCGCACGCTGGATCACGAGCGTGTCCCCTGGCGGGGGGCCGCTCCCGCCATTGGGTCCGATCACGACGCCAGCCGGTGTCGCGGACTCGGCATCCTCGGTCGGTGACGGCGACTCCGTCGGGGTCGGCTCACGCGTCGGGCGGGGCGTGGGTTCGCGTGTGGGCGAGGGTGTGGGAGTGGGCTCGGGAGTCGGCCTTGGCGTTGGCTCGGGCGTGGGCTTCGGGGTCGGCTCGGGCGTGGCCCTTGGGGTTGGCTCCGGCGTCGCCGTCGGCGACGGGGTCGGGACGGGCGTTGATGCGGGCTTCGGTCGGACCGTGATCCTCACCTTGGTCACGGGGCCGAACTCGACGCCGTCGAACGGCCGGTAGTTGAACGAGTCCTTCCCGCTGAAGCCATCGTCGGGGTGATACTCGAAGTCGCCGCGCGAGTCCATCGAGAGACTGCCGTGGGCGGGGTTCGTTATCTGCTTCGCAACGAGCTCGTCGCCGTCACCGTCGTCGTCGTTGGCCAGCGGGCCTGGCTTGTCGACCGAGAGCTCCTTTCCCTCATCGGTCGCGTACTCGTCGTCGTGCCCGTCGGGCCGCTCGTTCGTCACCGTGATCACGACCGTGGCGGGCATCGGACCGGTGTCGTCGTCGGCCGTATAGATGAACGTATCGATCCCGACGAACCCCTCGTTCGGCTCGTAGTCGAACCCACCGTCGTGGTTGAGGTTGAGCTCGCCGAACAGCGGCTCCGTCAGGACCTCCGCGCGCATCTCGCCGCTGTGGCTGGGACCATCGTTGGCGAGCACGCCGGGTTCATCCACCCGCAGCTTCTGATCGTGGCTGACCGACCAGGCGTCGCCCATCGGGAGATGCGGGAACACCGGCGGCACGAGCATCGCGGCGCTGCCGATTCCGAGCGATCCTGCCGACGCCGGCGCGGCCCACAGCACCGACGCGCCGATGGCGCCGGCCGCGATGACCGAGGCCGCCCTCAGGCGACGCGTGTGTTCGGCAGCCAAAGTCGTGCGGCGACGTCATCGCCGGGAAGCGGGGGGTTGGCGTCGCTCTCGATGCCGTCGAGGAATGCTTTCACCAGCCGCTCGTCGAGCTGCGAGCCGGCCGCGTCCTCCAGCCGCATCCGCGCCTCCCGCAGGTCCAGCGCCTTGCGGTAGGGCCGGCTGGTCGTCATCGCCGAGAACGTGTCGGCGACGGCGAGGATCCGGGCGAACAGCGGGATGTCCTCACCCGCGAGGGCGTGGAGGTAGCCGCGTCCGTCCCAGCGCTCGTGATGGTGGCGGACCCCGGCGCGGATCGTGTCAAGGTCGGGGAGGTCGCGCAGGATCGCGTCGCCCAGCGCCACGTGCTGCTTGACGATGTCGAACTCGGCATCGGTGAGCTTGCCCGGCTTGCGCAGGATCTGGTCCGGGATGCCCACCTTGCCGACGTCGTGGAGGAGCCCCGCCAGACGAAGCGTGTCGAGCTCCTCCGCCCCGAGCCCGGACTTCGTCGCGATGAACATCGCATACCGGGCGACGTCCTCCGAGTGGCGCTTGGTGTAGCGGTCCTTGGCGTCGACGGCGAGGATCAGCCCCTGGAAGACGTCGAACGACCCGGACAATACGGTCGCGTCCACGTCGAACGCGGTGACGAGCACGGCGCCGCCGCCACCCGCCTTGGCCTCGCGGAGCGTGACGGCGGCGTTTGCGAATAGCTCCGTGACGGAGTCGCCGTCGTCGGGGAAGCGGGCGATGGCCCCGCTGATGGTGACCGGCAGGTCCTGGCTGTCCCCGAAGCGGAGGCGGACCTCGGCGAGGTCGCGCTGGACCTGCTCCATGGTTCGCAGCAGCGTCCCCACCGCCGGCCCTTCCACCGCGACCAGGAACTCGTCGGGGCCGTACCGGCCGACGGCGAGCGAGCTCGCTGCGAGGGGCCGGAGGCGGTCGCCGACCGCGCTGATCGCGTCGTCACCGGCCGCGTGGCCCCAGGTGTCGTTGAGAATCCGGAAGTTGTCGATGTCCAGCAGCGCGATCTCGAGCCCTTCCCCCGTGCCTCGCAGGCGCTCGATCGCGGCCTCGACCAGGTCGACCAGCTCGCCGTGGTTGAGCATGCCGGTGAACGGGTCGCGGCGCGTAGCCTCGAGGAGGGCGACGGTCTGGCGCGTGATCCGGGCCTGCGCGGACCGGAAGACGAGGTACAGGACGATGGCGGCGGCCACGGCCGCGGAGACGGTCACGAGGACGACGTCCCGGCGGGCGGCATCGATCGCGGCCATGATCGGGGCGGCGTCGCGCCACACGGCCACGACGCCGGCGACCTGGCCGTCGCGAAGCAGCGGCAGATACTCGCGGACCATGGTCTCGGCGCCCAGCTCGCCCGGACCGGCCTCGCTGACCGCCGCCGCGGTGATGCCCACGGCTGTCTGGCCCGCGATGGCGGTCGCCCAGTCGGGAGAGCCAGCTGCGCGGAAGCCCGCGATCGGCGCATCGCTGGCGACGATGGTGCCGTCGGGCCGCCGGATCTCGGCGCGGAGGATGCCGCGCGGCGCGACGAACGCCTGCAGCCCGGCCTGGAGCGTGGCGAGGCGACGTACGTCCGGACCCGGCGCCTCGAGATCTGCGGGCACGAGAAGGTCGTCGACGAACCCGCGGACGATCTGGGTGTCGGCAGTCACGGCCTGGTTCAGCGCGGACGTCGAGACGTGCAGCGACGCGAGCATGACCTGTGCGCTAGCGGTGACGCCCACGATCACGAGGAACACCCCGTAGACGATCAGCAGCAGGACGGGGCGGGGACGTCGCACCGCCGTCCGCGAACGTGTCGCTGTTGTCGATGTCGCGGGTCTGATGTGGGTTCCGGCCGACCGCGCCTGGGACGTCACGGAGCTCCTCGAATTGGGTGCAGCTGCCGGACGCAACGTATCGGCCCCCAGCACGCGATCGGGATGACCCAAAAGTCACGACGGTGCGGAGGCGCACCGGCCCGTGTTGGTCTGGGGTCCCGGGCGTTGGCTCAGGCGGCGCTGAAGCCGCCGCGGAGCGAGAGGCGGGACCCCGCCTCGTAGAACGCGAGCGCGCGGCGCATCGGCTCGTCGCGCCGATGGCGCCCCTCGGCGACGCGCCACAGGACGCGCGCGAGCTCGTCGACTCGCGCGAACAGCTCCGCCTCACTGCGCGGCGTCGGGATGTCCGCATAGGTGCGATGGACCCGCGGCCAGGTGACGGCCTCGGACGGGAGGGTCGGGATCACCGAGAACACGATCCGAGCGTGGCCGGCGGCGAGGATCTGGCCCGTGTCCGCGGGCCGGAACGGCGGACGGTTGACGGACGCCTCGGCGGCCGCGGCGACCGCGTCGGGCCCGGAGCGCGGCACCTCCAGGATGCCCTCGCGACGGACGAGGTCGCGCAGCTCGGCGGCCTCAAACTGGCCGGCCTTCGCCAGGGCGGTGAGGCCGGCCCGGACGGCATCGACGTGGGCCAGCCCGTCGTCGGCGATGACCGCCCGGACCAT
Source organism: Candidatus Limnocylindrales bacterium (assembly GCA_036520795.1). GTDB lineage: Bacteria > Chloroflexota > Limnocylindria > Limnocylindrales > CSP1-4 > CAIXZV01. The sequence continues at coordinate 4,188 of DATDJA010000537.1, read as the reverse complement.
CTCGCCGTCACCCGATCGCTCGTGGACCACCGCGACCAGCGCCGCACGCGTCCGGCGGCATGTCTCGACCAGCCCGTCGAAGGCGGCGAACTGCGTCGGTTCCCGCGCCTCACCGAACGACCGGCCGCCGTCCACCGCTATCCCCCGCCCCAGCTCCAGCCCGGGATCGCCTCGATCGCCTGTTCGTCGGCAGGATCGAGCTCCTTGTCGTGGTGGAGATCGCGCACGTAGCCGAGCCAGTCGCCCAGCGGGAACTCGTCGTCCGTCATGTAGTCCGGCCGCGGCATGCCCGCGCCGGCGGCGATGTGGGCGGCCATCACCGGCACCCCGGCCTCGGCGAAGGCGTCGTACGTCTCCCAGCCGTCGCCCGCCTGGCGGATCGGCGCGTCGTCGGCGAAGCACCAGATCCAGTCGTCGCCCGGGGACACGCCCTTCATCACCGCGTGTCCGACGCCCTGCCAGTGGCCGCGCATATGCCGCCTCGGGCTGTTGTCGCAGCACAGGGTCTGGCCGCAGACCAGGCACTGGCGCAAGTGGACCCAGCGGGTGCCTTCGGCGACGCAGGCTTCGCAGACCTCGAGGTGTTCGCCCACGGGGTGCATGGTGGCGGCGTGCTCACAGCGCTGGCGCATCGGCATCCTTCGCTTCCCGGCGCCCGGGCCGGTTTGGTTGTGCGTGTCATACCACCATGGGGTGGCTCGTGCAGCCTGACCTGCGTACTAGGGGTGATCGCGCGCGCCGCTCCCGATCCGAAGATCGCCTGGTGTAACGAATCCTCCACCGAGGCGTCCTCCTGCCGACCGGGGGGTTGAGGGATGGAGGCCGTCACAATGCGATCGCACGCTCGAGGCCAGGTCCGGCTCCTGTTGCTCGCGATGGTCGTGGCCGCCGTCGCCGTACCCGTCGCGCCCGCCGAGCGGACGAACGCGGCAACGGGCGTGAGCGGGGTCTTCATCGACAGCGAGCCCGGGGAGAGCGTCGGCGAGGGCCGGCAGGTCGTGTACGACGCCGGCAACTCCAGCTTCGGTTTCATGAGCGGGTCCGACGAGTCGCTCTGGGTCGAGCTCGGCACGACTGACTCGTTCGGACACTGGGTGATGATGTTCGCGCCTGCGCCGGGCGGGACGCTCGTGGTGGGCACCTATGACAACGCCGTCGGTGGCTCATTCCCGATGCTGTCCGTGAGTCACGGGGGGCTCATCGGATGCTCGAGCTTCGGCGGATGGTTCACGATCAACGAGTACGCGCATGACCCCGGTGGCGTCATCACCGCTCTGTCGCTCACCTTCCGCCAGGTCTGCCAGCCGGGCGGCAAGTCGCTCTACGGCGAGGTCCGCTACCAAGCGGCGAACGGGTTCAAGGCGGCAACGCTCTCGCCGACGTCCAGGACCTTCGACTCGGCACTCGTCGGCGACACGGGCGACCAGCAGACCTTCACGCTCACCTCCGCGGGCCAGCTCGACCTCGAGGTCGGTTCGGTCTCGATGGCCGGCGAGGCGGCGGCAGACTACGAGGTCGCCGGAGACTGTGCGCCGGGAACGCTCCCTGCCGGTTCGTCGTGCACGATGACGGTCACCTTCGCTCCCGAGACGGACGGGACGCGTCAGGCGGTGCTCTCGATCGCCGACGACACCGTCCGAGGCGAGCGATCGAGCGCCCTGTCCGGCGTCGGTCGCCTCTTCATCTGGGGATCACCGGGGGCCGCCGGTGGCAACTACGCGTGGAACTGGGGCCATGCGCTCGCCCGGACGTCGCCCGCGTCGGGCGGCCCATATCTCCACGCCCTGTACACGACCAACCGCGTCGGGGGCAAGTGGATCAAGGATTCGGGACCGTATGCAGGCGTGACCTACATCCGGAGCTCCGACAACGGGACCTCGTGGGGCTCACCCAGGCGAATCAATCCCAGCTCGCAACACGGTGACCGCGAGGCGGTCGCTGCATCGGGCAACTACGTCTACGTGACCTGGGTCCGGGTGAAGAAGTGGGTGCATTTCAAGGGTTCGGACCCGCGCGCCCTGTACATCCGCGTGAGTCCCGACAACGGCGCGACGTGGAAGCCGATCAAGCGGCTGACCTCGGCGTCGGGGCGTGTTGACGTGAGCTCCGTCGCTGCGTCCGGCTCGTCGGTCTACGTCGCCTATACGAACTCGTCGACCGGCGACGTTCGCCTCGCCGTCAGCCGCAACCACGGCAGGACCTGGCACACGACCAAGGTCGGCACGACGAAGCTCAAGGCGACGCAAGGCCGTGTCGGGCTCGCCGTGGTCGCCGCATCCGGGAGCAACGTCGGCGTCGCCTGGAGATCCGGCTTGCAGCAGGTCAAGGGCAGGGTCTCGACGAACTCGGGCAAGAGCTGGAAGGCGGCCGTTGAGCTCGGCGGCAACAGCGACAGCCCGACGGTCGCCGCCGCGGGCTCGCGCGTCGTGTTCGCCTGGATGCAGAACCTGGACCTGCGCGTCAGGACCTGGAACGGCGCGTGGAGCCCTGAGATCAGAGTGGACGCGGGCGGTGACCTCTCGGGGCAGTTGCCGATCAATGTCACGGTTGCGCTCAACGGGTCCAGCCGCATCGGGCTCGCCTGGGCCGGCTGCCTGACAGGCTGTGACGACACCTACAATGCCAACAGCCGGGTCGGACTCTTCTGGCGGACGTCTCGCGACGGCGGCGCCACCTGGGAGCCCCGCGACACCCTCGCGACCGGCGACGAGGCGAGTAGTCGCCACATCAACGACACCCCGTCCATCGACTGGTCGGTCACGGATGCCCCGGTGGTGCTGTTCAATGGCTGGTCGCCGGGAACGAACGACTACCGGCTGTACCTGATGCAACCGAGCTGAGCGTCGGCCGCTGGCGGAGCGAGTGGGAGTCGATTCCGCATCGGCCGTTCGCGCCAAGGATTGGTGGATCACCTGTCCGGCTCCAACCATCGTGCGTCGCCATGGAGCCTGGTCGCTGGTTCGATCTCTGCCGCGCTCGACTCGAGCGTCACGTACCCTCGGTGACGGGGCGTCGAGGCGGAGGAGTGCTGTGGACCACGACGATGCGGTTCGGATGCTCAAGGCGATCGCTACGGCGTTCGACGAGCACGACCTTGACGGGATCATGGTCCACTTCGCCGACGATGCGATCTTCGAGGCGCCGCGTGGGGCTGATCCGTGGGGCACCCGGTTCGTCGGAAGCGATCAGGTCCGGCAGGCCTTCGCCGCGCGGTTCTCCGGGATCCCCGACATCCGGTACCAGCAGGACGAGCACTTCGCCGACGGCGATCGGGGTGCCTCCGAGTGGACCCTGTCCGGAACGACGACCGACGGTCAGCGCATCGAGGTCCGCGGCTGCGACCTGTGGACCTTCCGGGACGGAACCGTCGTCAAGAAGGACTCGTTCTGGAAGATCCGAACCGGCCCGTAGGGCTGGCGGAGCGGGTGGGATTCGAACCCACGGAAGCTTGCGCCTCAGCGGTTTTCAAGACCGCCGCCTTCAACCACTCGGCCACCGCTCCGCGGGCGAGGATAACAGCGCGCCGTCGGGCGTTCAGTGGTGGCCGGACACGACCGCGTGGCCGAGGCCGCGTGAGATCAGCCAGCGGTTGACGGGCAGCGCGACCAGGAACGCGACGAACAGCGCCAGGGCGAGGCTGCCCCAGAACAGGCCGTCGAGCAGCCCGGCCGCCATCGCGCCGGGGATCGCGAGCACGATCAGCGTGTCCATGATCTCCATGACCGTGATCGAGACGGTGTCCGCCGCGAGGGCGATGCGCCCCGCCCGACGCAAGCCGATGCCGCTGGCGATCAGCGGTCGCATGGTCAGCGCATAGCCGAAGGTGAAGGCGAGGACGATCGCGAGCAGCACCGACGGCAGGTCCGGGAGCCCGAGCGCGGACGCGATCACGAGGCCCAGCACCTCGCCGATCGCGCAGCCCGTGAGGCAGTGGACGGTCGCGTCGAACGCGGTGCGGTTGAGGTTCGCCTGCGCGTGTTCCATACTCCCTAGGAGTATACGGGCGCGTCAAGCGAGCGCCGGTTCGGGCGCCTCGGGATATGCTCCGCCCGCGGCAGGAACGGTGCGCCGGGCCCGCCGGAGAACCGGTTGGGCATACGGGAGCCGACGTGTTTCGCCGACCGCGCAACGGGACCAACGGGAGCGGCGGCCAGGAGGTCCCGCCCCCGGGCCACCAGCATCTGATCG
>DATDJA010000536.1:0-4028 GCA_036520795.1 Candidatus Limnocylindrales bacterium | reverse complement strand
CATCGCCCGGATGTCGGCCCAGCGCGGCGTGGCGCCGTCCATCGAGCCCTCGACGAACGGCAGGTTGAGGCCCAGCGTGAGCGCCATTGCACACGATGCTAGCGTCCGCACCATGACCACCGCCACCGTTGGCGAGGCGCGGCGGCCGGTGATCCGCCCGGCCACCGAGGCCGACGCGGGGCCGATCCGGCACCTCATCCGCGTGACCCAGCTGAACCCGCGAGACCTCGACTGGCACCGCTTCCTGGTCGCGGACGACGGCGGGCAGATCGTCGCCTGTGCCCAGGTCCGGGTCCACGGCGCGGGCAGCCGGGAGCTCGCATCCGTGGCCGTCGAGCCGGCCCGCGAAGGCGAGGGGATCGGCCGCGCGATCAGCGAGGCGGCGATCTCGCGCGAGCCGGTGCGACCGCTCTACCTGTACACCGAGTCGGCCCGGATGACGTTCTGGCACAGGTTCGCGTTCCGGGAGATCGAGGGCGACGACATCCCGCGCGACATGCGGGTCTCGGTCCGGGCCGCGCGGATCGCCATGGCGGCGGTGTCGCCGTTCATGGGGCGGCGCCTGCGCGTGGTGGTCATGCGGCGCGACGAGCCCTGATGGCCGCCGGCCGGGACGGCCCGGCCTAGGCGCTCTTGCGACGCCTCGTCGTGCGCCCGCTGTCCGCGTCGTCGGCCTCGTCGGCTGCGGCGGTCGCCGGCTTCGGCGCCGCCTTCTTCGCGGCCGGCCGCTTCTCGCGGGCCTTCTTCGCGTCGGCGACGTTGACGGGCTCGGTGGCGCCGGCGGTCTTCGAGTCGGTGGCCGCCTTGACGCTCGCCTCGAGCAGCTTCATCAGGTCGACGAGGTTCGCGCTCTCCTCGACCGGCTCCGGCGTCGCGATCTCGACGCCCTCGACCTTGGCCTCGATCACCTTGAGCAGGGCCTCGCGGTACTCGTCCTTGTACTTGGACGGGTCGAAGGATTCGGTCATCGTCTCGACCAGCTGCTCGGCCATCTTGAGCTCGGCGGGCTTGAACTCGAACTCCTCGGCCGGCAGGTCGAGATCGCGGGTCGAGCGGATCTCGTCTGGCCAGTGGAGGGTCGTGAGCAGCATCGTGCCCTCGAACGGGTCGAGCGAGGCCAGCGCCTCGCGATCCCGGATCACGACCTTGCAGATCGCCGTGAGCCCGCGCTCCTCGAGCACCTGGCGCAGCAGGTAGAAGGCCTTGCGGCCGATCTTGTCGGGCTCGATGTAGTAGGACTGCTTGGTGAACTTCGCGTGCTCATCCGTGGCTGCGTCGCGCGGGGCGAACTGCTCGATCTCGATCGAGCGCACGGTCTTGAGCGGGACCTTCTCGAGGTCCTCGTCGGTGATCACGACGTACTGGTCGGGCGCGTACTCGTAGCCCTTCACGGTCTCGCCGCGCGAGATCACCTGCTCGTCCTCCGGGCACCAGACCTTCATCTGGATCCTCGAGAGGTCCGTCTCGTGCAGCATGTTGAACCGGATCGTGTACTCAGACTCGGTCGCTGTGTACAGCTTGACCGGGATGGTGACCAGTCCGAACTGGATGGCCCCTTTCCACATCGAGCGTGCCACGGTATTGCTCCGTCCTCGCGTCGCGGCCACCCGAGCGGCTCCCGTTGCCGCCGTCGACCGGAGCGTGACCATACCACCCGGTCGCAATCGTGCCGCGCGGCCCTAGAGGAGGACGATGAACGCGTCCACGTCGACCCGGCGATGATGGGGTGACCCGACGACCACGACCCGGATCGTGTGGGACTCGGTGGACGTCCAGGTGCGCGTGAACGCGATCCGCCGCGGGTGCAGGCGCTTTCCGTTGAGGTGGATCGTGCGGGCGAGGTTGCCGTCGATGTAGATCCGGGCGGCGCCACGCTTGGGACCACTGGGCGCAACGAGGGCGACGCCACGGCCCGTGAACTCGCGGCTGATCGACGCGCCCGACGCCTTCGCGTAGCGGGTCGTTCCGCCGGTCCACGATCGCGAGCGGGAGACGTGCCACTTGCCCGACTTGCTGAGGGTCGAGCTGGAGTCCTGGACGGTCGCCGCTGCGAACGGCCCGGCCTGGCTCCACGCGCTCCAGTTGCCGGCGGCATCGCGCGCGCGGACCCGGACCCGATAGCTGCGCCCGACGGCGAAGCTGTGCCCCGCGGCGCGCGCCGCCGAGCTGAGCTCGGCCGTGCGCCCCCACGAGCCCCCGTTGGAGCTCCATTGGACCTGGTAGGCGCGGATGCTCGTCGTGGTGTCCCTCGCGGCCGACCAGCGTGCCGACGCCCTGAAGGTGCCGCCGCTGTAGATCGTGTCACCGACGATCCCCAGCCACGGCCGGTCGATCGTTGGCGCGACCGTGTCCACGACGATCGCCACCCGCGTGGTATGCGCGGTGCCGCCGATCCGCCCGGTGACGTCGACGAAGTGGGTCCCGCTCGACGTGCCGGGCGGCACGGACACGGTGAGCTGCGAGGTCGAGTCGTCGAACCCCGACAGGAGATCGTCCGAGAGCGACGCGCCGAGCGGCGAATCGGCGTCGACGGAGAGGTCGATGTCGTCCGGCACGTCCTCGGCGCGGATCGCCTCCACGCGGACCTTGACGGTCCCGCCGGCCGCGCCGAACACCTTTGACGGCGAGGGTGCGGCGATCGCGAAGTCACCCAGCAGCACGATGCGGGACACGTCGAGCAGCGGTTCGTGGTACCGGTCCGGGTCGGTCGAGAGCTTCCAGTCGCGGTTGCCGAACGCCTCGAGCGCGTGGCGGACCTGGACCGGCGTCGCCGTCGGGCGCGAAGCCTTGTAGAGCGCGACGGCGCCCGCGACGTGTGGCGCCGCCATCGACGTGCCGGACAGGTAGCCGTACCCGCCGGGCACGGTCGACCAGATGCACTTGCCGGGCGCGATCAGGTCGACGTCCGCCCCGTAGTTGGAGAAGTTCGCGAACGTATCGTCCCTGTCGTAGCTGCCCCAGGAGTAGCAGGCGCGGCCGCCTTTGCCGCCCGGACGACCGTCACTGTCGGCGAGGGCCGAGACGGTGATGACCTCGTTGTAGCTCGCCGGGACCAGCCGCGACGCGTTGAAGCTGTTGTTGCCCGCGGCGGCGACCACGGTCACCCCCGAGGCGACGAGGCGGCAGATCGCGCGGTGGATCGGGTCATGGTTGGTCTGGCCGCAGTTGTGGTCGTCCTTGCCCGCCTTGGCGACCGACATATTCACCGACTCGATGAGCGGGCGGCTCGGGTCAACCGGGTCGCGCTGGGCGGTGATCCAGTCGAGGCCGCAGACGTACCACGACACCAGTCCCGACCCGCCGGAGGTGAGGATCCGCACGGCCCACAGGCGGACGCCGGGGGCAACGCCGACGGCGCCGGTGCCGTTGTCGATCGCCCCGACGATGCCGGCGACATGGGTCCCGTGCCCGTTGCCGTCGCCCCAGGCCGAGGCGTTGGAGCTCGAGCAGTTGACGCCGCCGACCACGTTGAGGTCGCCATGGTCCTTGTCGATCCCGGTATCCACGATCGCGACGTCAGCGTCCACGCGCTGGTCGATGCCGTCGATCCGGGCGACCGGGTTCCTGGGCCCGAAGACGCGGCGTACGCCCCGCGGGGTCGTCTGGGCCTCGAGCCTGATGACCTGGTCGGGCACCAGCGCCTCGACGGCCGGGTCGGCGCGCAACGCGGCGAACTGGGCGGCGCTGAGCTTGGCCGAGTAGCCGTTCACGACGTGCCGGAAGGTTCGGTCGACGGTCACGCCGAGGCCGTTGGCCCGGCTGCGGGCGCCGTCGACGCTCGCGCCGTTGCGGAGAAGCACGATCCAGCGGCCGGTCGGGTCGACCCGCCGCGACGGGCTGGTCGCTGCCTTCGAGACCGCGCCACCGGTCGATCCGGGATCGGCGGTCGCGGCGACGGGCGCGATGAATGACCCTGCGAGCGCGGCGATGAGGAACAGGGGGGTAAGGGGCGCGATGCGCTGCATCGGGGGGCTCCCGGTCACGACCGCCGGTAACGCCTGCTTCCGGCTCGGGGCGATGGTCCCGCA
>DATDJA010000535.1:0-3563 GCA_036520795.1 Candidatus Limnocylindrales bacterium | reverse complement strand
GACGCGGCTGCCAACGGCGTCGTGTTCCCGCCGGGCGTGCTCGAGAAGGCGAACTCCCTCGCCGACCTCCACCGGCGAAGCGTCGGGACGGCGATCGAGGCGGGCGTGCGGATCGCGATGGGCACCGACTCCGGCGTCACGCCGCACGGCCAGAACCTGCGCGAGCTGTCGATGATGGCCGGGCTGGGGATGAAGCCGGCCGCGGTGCTCGAGGCGAGCACCCGCAGCGCGGCGCAGCTGATGGGCGTGGACGACGAGCTCGGGACGGTCGAGTCCGGCAAGGCCGCGGACCTCGTGCTCGTCGACGGCGACCCGTACGAGTTCGACACCCTGGCCGACCGGATCGACGGGGTCTGGCTGCGCGGGGTTCGTGTCGTCTGAGGCCTCGTCCGCCTGCCCGGCGGCCGCCCGTCCGCCTATAGGACTTTTGGGCTATGACCCACCGACCCCCCGGGGTTGCGCGCGGGAACCGGGGGTGCGCCCCGCATCGGGGACGGGACCATCTCGCCATGGAGTTCGGGCCATCCCCACGTAGCCTGTTGGTACGGGGCGCCGAACGGTGGCGCATGCCGCCCTGGCGAAGGTCGCGAGAGGTCCGTTGGACGTCCAGATTGCCGCAGCAGCCGTGCTGCTCGTCGCCGCACTGATCGGGGCGCTGGCCGGCTCGGCAGGGTACTCGCTGGTCGTCGAACGCCATCAGACCCGGCGCGTCGCGCGGCTCGCGGAGCGGCTCGCGCATGCGGCCGACGAGGGTGCGCTCGTCGCACTCGAGGCGGAGCGCATCGCCGACCCGAGGCTCCGGGCGGCATTCGCCAACCTCGCAGACCGCGTGGCCGACACCTGGAGCCTCGCAACCGTCGATCCGCTGACCGGGATCGCCAATCGCCAGACCGTGCTCGCGCGGCTCGACGAGGAGCTCACGCGCGCCAACCGGTATCGACGCCAGCTGTCGGTGATCATCATCGACCTCGACCACTTCAAGCGCCTCAATGACGCCCATGGCCACGCGGCCGGGGACTCGGTCCTGCGGCACGTCGGACAGCGTCTCGCGGCGAGCGTCCGGACCGTGGACGTCGCGGGCCGCTACGGCGGCGAGGAATTCCTCGTCGTCCTGCCCGAGACGGGCCCCGACGCCGCGGCGTCGCTGGCCGAGAAGCTGAGGCGAGCCGTCGGTGGCAGCGAGGTCCGGCTGCCGGACGGCGAGATGGTCAGCGTCACGCTGTCGGCGGGCGTCGCCGGCGGCCAGGGCGAGCTGCTCAACCTTGACGCGCTGGTGCGCGACGCCGACGCGGCGCTCTACTCCGCGAAGGCCCTCGGGCGCGACCAGGTCTACGTGTTCCGCGAGACCGGTGACGAGGGCACCGTCCGGCGCGCCCCGATCAGCTCCGAGGCACGCACGCGGGCGCTCGACGTCGGGCGCTCCGCGATGGACGCGGCGCAGGATGCCCTGATCACGGCCCTCGCCGGCCGCGAAGCGTGGTCGGGCAAGCCGTCGACGCTGATCGCCGAGGCCTCCGTCGCCCTCGGCCGCGCGGTCGACCTGCCGAGCGGCGAGCTCGACCGCATCCGCACCGCGAGCCTGCTTCACGACCTCGGCAAGCTCGCGATCCCGGAGGACATCCTCGCCCGGCCCGGCGACCTCGCGATCTCCGAGTGGCGCGTCGTGACCGAGCATCCCAAGATCGGCCAGGTCGTCCTCGAGCAGGCCGGCGCGCTCCGGGACGCGGCAACCATCGTGCTCCACCACCACGAGTGGTACGACGGCCGCGGCTACCCCCATGGGCTCAACGGGAGCGACATCCCGGTGGGAGCCCGGATCGTCTCGATCGTCGACGCCTATGAGGCGATGATCGCGGGCCGCCCGTATCGCGCCGCGATCTCGCACCGCGCGGCGCTCGCCGAGCTCCGGCGCCAGGCCGGCATCCAGTTCGACCCGGACCTCGTCGAGGTGTTCGCCGCGCTGTTCGCCGACGGGCTGCCGTGGGACCTCGACGGCCACGCCGTGATCCCCGGGCACGCTCGGGTCGAGACCGCCGAGACGGAGGTCGTCGCGGCCGGCACCGCAAGCGGTCGCGGATCGAAGGGCGGCGGGCGCCGGTCCGCTGCCGTTGCGCCCGGAGGACCCCGTCGCCGTTCGACCGCCGAGGCGCACGACGCGGTCCACGACAAGCGCCGGCGCGCCGGCTAGCAACGCCGCGGGCCTCGCACGGCGGAGGCCCCGTACGGACGGCCAGCCCGTCCGGCAGGATTGGCGTCGTGGATCGAGGTCGACCGACCCGGGACGTCGCGCTGCTGTTCGCGACGCGCAGCCTGCGCATGTTCGGGTACGGGTTCCTCGCCGTTGTCCTCGTCCTGTACCTGGAGTCGCTCGGGCTCGACGGCGCATCGATCGGGCTGCTGCTGGGCCTGACCCTGCTGGGCGACGCGGCGATCTCGCTGCTGCTGACCACCCGCGCCGACCGGTTCGGTCGCCGGCGGACGCTGTTCCTGGGCTCGCTGCTCATGGTCGGCGCCGGCATCGCCTTCGCATCGACCGACCTGTTCCCCGTGCTCCTCGTCGCGGCGACCCTGGGCGTGCTCAGCCCGAGCGGCAACGAGGTCGGGCCGTTCCTCGCGATCGAGCAGGCGTCCCTGGCCCAGCTGGTCGACGATCGCAGCCGGACGTCGCTGTTCGCCCGGTACCAGGTGGTGGGCTCGGTCGCCACGGCGTTCGGGTCCCTGGGCGCGGGCATCGTGACGCAGGCCGCCCTGCAGGCGGGCTTCGTCCAGGTGGACGCGTATCGGGTGGTGATCGTCGGTTACGCGGTGATCGGCGTCGCGATGGCGTTCGTGTTCCCGCTGTTGTCACAGGCGGTCGAGGTCCCGGCCCGGAGCGCCGCACCGGGTGAGGTCGTGTCGGCCGCGCAGCCCGCGACGCGGCTCGGACTGCATCGATCTCGCGGGATCGTCGCCCGGCTGTCGGCCCTGTTCGCGCTTGACGCGTTCGGCGGTGGCTTCGTCATGCAGGGCTTCATCGCGTTCTGGCTGACGTCCCAGTTCGGCGCCGACCCGGCGCAGATCGGCGCGATCCTGTTCGGGGCCAACATCCTCGCCGCGGCGTCCGCGCTCGCCGCCGGACCCCTCGCGGCGCGCTTCGGCCTCATCCGGACGATGGTCTTCACCCACCTGCCATCGAACGTGCTGCTGATCCTGGTGCCGTTCATGCCCACGCTCGAGCTGGCCACGATCCTGCTGTTCATCCGGTTCAGCATCAGCCAGATGGACGTGCCGACCCGCCAGTCGTACACCATCGCCGTGGTCGACCCGGACGAGCGGTCCGCGGCCGCCGGCGTCACCGGCATCGCTCGTTCGCTGGGCGTCGCGGCCTCACCGCTGATCGCCGGCCCGCTCTACCTCGGCGCGTCGTTCGCCGGCGCGCCGTTCGTGATCGGCGGCAGCATCAAGATCGTGTACGACCTGCTCCTGTATCGCGCGTTCAGCTCCGTCCGGCCGCCCGAGGAGCGTCGGCCGGCGAGCGTCTGAGGCCGCGCCGGCCCGTGCGGCAGCTGCACATTCGGGACGCG
>DATDJA010000534.1:0-5535 GCA_036520795.1 Candidatus Limnocylindrales bacterium | reverse complement strand
TCGGGCGGTAGGCGGGCAAGCCGGCGGCAAGTCCCGGTTGAGCCGCGGGTAAGGGGCGCCGCGTAGCCTTCGTCGTGTTCCCGGGTCCGGATGGCGGGGGAAATCGGCGGGCTTCCGTTGTCCGGACCCGGGGACGCCTCGCCCCAGGGCGCGGCACGATCGTCGGTCCCCGCCCGCAGCCCGGAGCAGGTGGTCGGTGACCCACGGCGAAGACGTCATGCGCGCGGCCCCTGTCCATCGAGCGACGAGCCGGTCGGTACGCGACCTGCCCGCCGCGGAGCGGCCGCGCGAGCGGCTGGCGCTGCGCGGTCCCGGCGGGCTCTCGGCCGCGGAGCTGATCGCCGTGGTCCTGGGCACGGGGGCGGGCGGCCGCAGCGCGACGGAGCTCGCGGAGGAGCTCCTCGTTCGTCACCTGAGCATCGGGGCTCTCGCCCGGGCGACCGACGCGGAGATCGCCGCCGTTCCCGGGCTCGGCACGGCCAAGTCGGCCCGGCTCGCGGCCTCCTTCGAGCTGGGCCGTCGATCCGTCGCGGAGTGGCCGACGGGCCGCTGGACGATCCGCTCGCCGCGCGACGTCGCGGACCGCCTGGTGGTCGAGATGGGCCGCCTCGAGCGCGAAGAGCTGCGGGTCCTGAGCCTCAACGCCAAGAACGTCGTGCAGCGGGTCTCGACCGTCTACGTCGGCAACGTCTCGGCGTCGCTGGTGCGGATCGGGGAGCTGTTCCGCGACGCCGTACGGCTGGACGCCTCGGGCGTCGTGCTGTGCCACAACCATCCATCAGGCGACCCGACGCCGAGCACCGATGACCTCCATCTGACCGCCGAGGCGATCGCCGCGGGACGCCTGCTCGACGTCGACGTGCTCGACCACGTGGTCATCGCCCACGCCGCGTGGGTCTCACTGCGAGACAGGGGCGTGGCGTTCGACCGCGCGGGGCCGGCACGGAGCGCGTAGCCTCGTCGGCGGAGGTGCCATGCCGCTGCTCGAACGGGACGACGCCGTGCTCGTGATCGTCGACGCCCAGCGCGGGTTCGTCGAGGCGTCCGCGGCAGGCGGGCTCGTCGGCGTCGACGGGGTCATCGCCCGGATCGCCTGGCTGACCGGGGTGGCCGCCGCGCTCGGCGTGCCGATCGTGGTCACGGAGGAGGATCCGGACCGCAACGGGCCGACGGACGGCGCAATCCTCGACGCATTGCCGGCCGGGTCCCGGCCGCCGTTCGTCAAGCCGGTCTTCGGGCTGGCGGCGGTGCCCGAGATCGTCGCGGCGATCGCCCAATCCGGTCGCCGCACGGTCGTGCTCACCGGGTTCGAGACCGACGTCTGTGTCGCCCACTCGGCCCTCGGGCTGCTCGACCTGGGCTACCGCGTGGCTGTCGTGGTTGACGCCACCGGATCGCCCGGCGAGATGCACGAGCACGGGCTGCGGCGGATTCGCGACGCCGGCGCGATCGCCACGCATGCGAAGGGCGTCTACTACGAGTGGGTGCGGACGCTCGAGGCCGCCCGCGCCTTCGAAGCCGGGCACCCGGAGCTCGCGGACCCGCCGGGCTTCTCGCTCTGACGCGTTGACCTGCCCGATACTGGACGGCGAGCCGGCACGGGCCGGGGCAGTGGGAGTCGCCGGTGACCGACACGGCGGACGTCATCATCATCGGCGCCGGGGTCCACGGGACCAGCCTCGCGTTCCACCTCGCCGAGCGCGGCACGTCCGTGATCGTGATCGAGCGCGCCTGGATCGGTGCCGGCGCGACCGGGCGGTCGAGCGGCCTCGTGCGGATGCACTACGACCTGCTGGCCGAGACGAGGCTGGCCTGGGCGTCCTTCCCGTACTTCACCGGCTGGGCCGAGCGCGTGGGCGGCGAGTGCGGGTTCACCAACACGGGCTTCCTGTGGATCGAGGGCGCCGACGGCGAGGCGCGCGTCCGCGCCAACGTGGCCTCGCACCGCGAGCTGGGCATCGACACGAGCGTCGTCCACGCCGACGACATCGCCCGCCTGGCACCCGCGATGGCGCTCGACGGGGACGAGGTGGCGGCCTGGGAGCCGGCCTCGGGCTACGCCGATCCGTCCGTCGCGTCGACCGGGTTCATGCGGGCGGCCAGGGCGATGGGCGCGCGGCTGATCCAGGGCGTGGAGGTGACGGCCGTCACGACCAGCGAGGACGGCACGCGGGTGACGGGGGTCGAGACGGCGACGGGCAGTTACTCGGCGCCCATCGTGGTCAACGTGGCTGGCGCCTGGGCGGCGGCCGTCGGGGCGATGGTCGGCCTCGAGGTGCCGGTCACGACCTGGCGCCACGACACCGGCTACATCGGCGTGCCGGTGACGACGCCTCGCCCGATCCCGGTCGTCATCGACAACGTCCGAGAGATGTACACCCGGCCCGAGGGCGGTGACCTGCTGTTGATCGGCCTCGAGGACGGCAGCATCATCGGCGGCTCGCCCGATCGGGACACGGCGACCGCGGAGCCTGACTTCCAGGACGTGGTCACCGACCGCATCGTGCGCCGGCTGCCTGCGCTCGCCGACGGCACCTTCCGGGCCGCCCATAGCGGCCAGGACGGGCTCTCCCCGGATCAGCGGTCCATCCTCGGCCCCGCCGGCCCGGACGGCTTCTACCTGGACTGCGGCCACAGCGGCACCGGGTTCAAGACCGCGCCCGCCATCGGCCTCGGCATGGCGGAGCTGATCCTCGACGGGGTCGCGACGTCGGTCGACATCACCCCCTTCGAGCCCGGGCGGTTCGCCGCCGGCCGGCCCCTCGTCGGCGAGCACGGCGGCACGCCCATCTGGCGCTAGGGCCGGCACACGCGGCGGGGTTCATCGCGGGCCCCGGTATACTGCTCCCCGCTCGCGCGCCCGTCTCGCGCGCGCCCGTTCTCGACCTACCACGCACATCCCCGCGGCCGTCTCGACGGCCCAGCGCCAGAACGGCGCGTGCGCCACGCCAGCAAGGACCTGTCCGCCAGCATGCTCGACCGCCTCTTCGGCCTCTTCTCCCGCGACATCGGCATCGACCTCGGGACCGCCAACACCCTGGTCCATGTCCGCGATCGCGGGATCGTGATCTCGGAGCCGTCGGTCGTGGCGATCGATGCCAAGACCAAGCGCGTGCTCGCGATCGGTGCCGAGGCCAAGCGGATGGTCGGCCGGACGCCCGCCTCGATCATCGCGGTCCGCCCGCTCCGCGACGGCGTCATCAGCGACTTCGACGTCACCGAGCAGATGATCAAGTACTTCGTGAACAAGGTGCACGACCGGATCGGGCTGATCCCGCGTCCGCGGATGCTCCTGGGCATCCCGTCCGGCGTCACCGAGGTCGAGAAGCGGGCGGTCCGCGACGCGGCCCTGAACGCCGGCGCTCGCTGGGCCCGGCTGATCGAGGAGCCGATGGCCGCGGCGATCGGGGCAGGGCTGCCGGTCTCGGAGCCGTCCGGCTCGCTCATCGTCGACATCGGCGGCGGAACGACCGAGGTCGCGGTGCTCTCGCTCGGCGGCATCGTCGTAAGCCGCTCGATCCGCATCGGCGGGGACGAGATGGACCAGGACATCGTCGCGTTCGCCCGGCGCGAGTACAACCTGTTCCTCGGCGAGCGCACGTCCGAGGACATCAAGATCGCGATCGGGTCCGCCTACCCCGGCGAGTGGGACTCGCAGCGGGTCACCCTCCGCGGCCGCGACCTGCTGACCGGTCTGCCGCGCTCGGTCGAGGTCGGTGCCGACCAGATCCGCGAGGCGATCGAGGTCTCGGTCGCCCAGATCGTCGACACCATCAAGGACACGATCGAGGAGACCCCGCCCGAGCTCGTCGCCGACATCATGGACCAGGGCATCGTGCTCGCCGGTGGCGGGGCGCTCCTCGCTGGGCTCGACCGGCGGGTCGCCGAGGCCACCCAGATGCCCGTCCACGTCGCCGACGACCCGCTGACCTGCGTCGCCCGCGGGACCGGCCTCGTGCTCCAGGAGCTGGCCAGCCCGTCGATGGAGCGCGTCCTCGTCGCCGAGACCTACAGCCGCCCGCCGCGCTGACCGGCGGTCGCCCGGAGCACGCGTCATGACCTCGATCCTCGCCAGCCGCCAGACCCGCCGCCGGGGAATCGTGTTCACGGTCCTGATCGCGATCACGCTGCTGCTGATGGCGTTCTCGGCCAACCCCTACATCCAGGAGGCGCAGCGCGGGTTGTCGTTCGCGCTCCGCCCGTTCCAGGGGGCGATCGCCGGCGCGGCCAACGACCTGTCCGGCCTGATGAGCGCCGTGGGCGAGATCGACACCCTGCGGATCGACAACGCGTCGCTGCGCGACGAGAACGAGCGCCTGGCCAACGAGAATGCCCGCCTCCAGGCCCTCGCCCGCGAAAACGACGAGCTGACCGCCGCCCTCCAGCTCCAGGGAGGCTTCAACCACGAGACCGTCGCGACGCGGGTCATCGGGCGCGACTCGCTCGACACCCGCCAGATGGTCACGATCGACAAGGGCACCGACGACGGGATCGCCCAGGGTGACGTCGTGATCGTGCAGGGCGGGGCGCTGGCCGGCCGGGTGACAGGCGTGGGATCGAACTTTGCGAACGTGACGCTGATCAGCGACGGGACCTCGACCGTCGTCGGCCAGCTGCAGGGATCGGGCAAGACCGGCGAGATCGTCGGCCAAGCGGGCGGCGTGCTGATCATGCGCAACATCGACTCGGCGGTCCAGATCGGCACCGCCGAGGAGGTGTTCACGCCGGGCATCGAGATCACCGGCGGCATCCGCTCGCCCTATCCCAAGGGCCTCGTGATCGGGAGCGTCGTGGACGTCGAGCGCGACGCCAACGACGTCGTGCAGACGGCGTTCCTGGCCCCGGCGGCCAATCTCGACTCGTTCGAGGTCGCCCTCGTGATCACCGACTACGACGGCGGCCTCCCCCCGGTGGACGAGCAGGCCGTCCCGTGCGGGACCAACGGGACCGTGCCACAGGGCGAGGTGCCCTGCTACACGCCCACGCCCAGGCCTGCCGCGACGCCCAAGGCCACGCCCAAGCGCTAGATCCGGGCGTCGGTCGCCGCATCGGCCGTGTGCTCGGGCCCGCCCACGCTCGTTCGCTCAGCGGGTCACCGGACGCGTGTTGCGCCCAAACAGCCGGCGACCGGACGAGTTGACACGCAGCCGGCGTTCCGTGCGCCGATCCTGCCGCTCAGGGGACGGTCTGGCGCACCACGAGACGAGTCAACCGCCCGGCGGCCCGGAAGGCGCGGACGATCCTAGAGCAGCAGGATCCCGCCGGCATCCGGCACGCGTCCTGCCGCGAGTGCGCGCAGCACCGCCGCACCGTCCAGTGGAAACAGCTCGCGCAGCGCTCCGCGGTGTTCTGTGATGACCGCGCGGTTGTGCCTCGTTCGGGCCGCGACGAGCAGCACCCGGCTCGAGCGTCCGTCGTCTCGCAGCTTGAGCCCGATGCGCCGTTCAAGGGCCTGCGCATCGTGAATGTGGGTCTCGGCCTCCGTGAACACGGGGCTGTCAGCGCCGACCACCATGCCGTCCCATGCGCGACGGT
>DATDJA010000533.1:0-2016 GCA_036520795.1 Candidatus Limnocylindrales bacterium | reverse complement strand
GCCGTCGCGCCCCTGTTCCTCGGGCTCGTCCTCGCCGGTCCGATCGCGGGCTACCTGCTGTCGCGCCTGTCGCCACGCGTCCTGGTCGCTGCCGGCCTGGTCGTGGTCGGGCTCGGCAACCTGCTCGTCGCGGTCATCGCGGGTCCCGGCACGGGCTACGTGCTGTTCGTGTTCCCGCTCCTGTTCATCGGGATCGGGTTCGTGGTCGCCACGACCGTCCGGACGGCGATCATCTTCGCCAGCGTGCCGCGGGGCCTGCCGGCCACGGCGGCGGCGCTCAACGAGGCCTCGATCGCCGTCGGCAACCGGATGGGGATCGTGCTCGTGACCGCGATCGTGTCCCTGGTCTCGATGGCCGCCCTGGATGCTTCGCTGAACGGCGTCGCGGCGGATGCCGCCGCGACGGCCCGGCAGCAGTTCTCGGACCTGCTGATCGCCGTCGGGACGCCGGCGTTCACGTCGCTCGCCGGCGCGGTCCAGCCGTCGGACGCCGGGGGCTACATCGACGCCTACGTGACCGGCGTCCGCACCGCCCTCGCGCTGGGCGGCGGGTCGGCGGTGGCCGGCGGTTTCGTGGTCTGGTTCGGGCTGGGCCACCGGGACCCGCTCGCGACGCGCGGCGTCGACCCGATGGCATCGGTGTACGAACACCGCGATGAGCGCGTCGCGGTGGAGTCGTGATCCGTCACCGCTCGCAGCCGCGACAATGGGGTCATGACTGACCCCCTGCGCGAGGACCGGGTCCCGCTCGACGACGGTGGCGCGATCATCGTGCTCACGCTCGACCGGCGTGACGTGATGAACGCCATCGACAACGCGATGCTCGCGGCGCTCCACGCGGCGCTCGACGTGGTCGAGGCTGACGCCGGGGTCCGCGGGGTGGTCTTCGCCGGAGCTGGCGAGCGCGCCTTCTGCTCGGGGATGGACCTCAAGGAGCGGGCAGGCTTCGGCGACGACGAGCTGCGGGCCCAGCGGGCGCTGATCGTCGGCCTGATCCGCCGCGTCCATGAGCTCGCGGTGCCGTCGATCGCGGCCGTGGACGGCGTCGCGCTGGGCGGCGGCTTCGAGCTGGCGCTCGCCTGTGACCTGATCGTGGCCGGCACGGGCGCGAGCTTCGGACTGCCCGAGGTCAAGGTGGGGATCTTCCCGGGTGGCGGCTCGACGCAGACGCTCACCTGGCTCGTCGGGCCGGCGAGAACCCGGGACGTGATCCTGACCGGCCGCCGGCTGTCGGCGCCGGAGGCCGAGGCGTGGGGCGTGGTCGCACGGGTCGTCGAGGCGGGGCGGGCGCGTGACGAGGCGGTCGCGCTCGCGGCCTCGATTGCCGAGGGAGCGCCGCTGGGGGTCCGCCAGGCGAAGGCGGCGATCCGTGGCGCCCATCGGGCGCTGGCCGACGGACTCGAGGCCGAGAACGCGCTTTACGAGATCGTGCTGGTCAGCGACGACCGGCGGGAGGGCTTCCGGGCGTTCACCGAGAGGCGCAAGCCGCGCTTCACGGGTCGGTGAGCCTGTGGCACGACGTGACCACGCCGTCGCCCCGGCGGGTCGTGGTCCACTCGCCGCGGCCGGCCGATGAGGCGCTGGCGATCCTCGCGAACCTGCTGACCGGCGAGCCCCGCCCGATCCGATCGCGCGCGTCGCCGGGCATCGTGCTCCTCGAAGGAGCGGTCGACGCGCGTGGGGTTGTATTCACGGTCATCCCGAGGACGCGCGCCGCCGGCCCAGGACAACCGACGGAGTCGAGGACGCTCGAGTTCGTGGGTGCGATCGACGCGACATCGGACGGCAGCATGCTGACCGGGTCGATCAGCGCCCCGCCGACGGCGCTGGGCCTGCCGGCCGCGGCGATCGCCGCCCTCGTCGCCTTGTTCCTCATCTGGAACGGCATCCCGCTGCCGCTCGTCGCGGTCGGCGTCGTGGCCTGGATCTTCCTGACCGTCATCGTCGTGGCCGGGATCGGCGAGCAGCGGCTCGCGGGCGCCGATTCGATCGGGCGCCTGCTCGAGGATGCCCTCG
>DATDJA010000532.1:0-3096 GCA_036520795.1 Candidatus Limnocylindrales bacterium | reverse complement strand
GACGCCTTGCGCAGCTTGGCGTCAAAACCGCGCGTCAGGTCCGAGTCGGGGATGGACAGTCCGACGACGTCAGCGAGGAGCGGCGTGCGCGGCTCGAGAGCCGGATCAGCCGCGGCCAGCTGACGCCGCACGGCGGCGATCTGGCGCTCCGCCGGGTGATCGTCGTCCAGGTCGAACAGGCGGCGCCAGATCTCGCGCCACACGAAGTAGGGCGACTTGGTCCCGTAGGCCTGGCACTCCCCGAACGCCACGGTGTGGCCGG
Source organism: Candidatus Limnocylindrales bacterium (assembly GCA_036520795.1). Lineage (GTDB taxonomy): Bacteria > Chloroflexota > Limnocylindria > Limnocylindrales > CSP1-4 > CAIXZV01. Next base: position 2,834 of record DATDJA010000532.1, on the reverse strand, counting down.
CCCGACGGACGTTGCGTACGAATTCGGCGACGAGGCGCGACTTGCCCATGCCGGCCTCGGCCGCCACGCCGATGACCCGCCCGCGACCCGCGACCGCCTCTTCGTGGCGCGACGCGAGCTCGGCCAGCTCCCGCCGCCGTCCCACGAGGCCGAGCTCGAAGCGCATCTTGCGGCGGGATGCCCGCTCGAGGGAGCCATTGAGCGACCACACCTCGACCGGATCGGCCTTGCCCTTGACCGTGAGGTCCGGCAGCCGCTCCCAGATGAAGGACTCGCCGGCATCCTCGCGGACGTCCCCCGCCACGTAGATCCGCTCGGGGGGCGCCGCGCCCATCAGCCGGGCGGCCAGGTTCACGGCATCGCCGAGGCAGACGAAGGTCCGTCGCATCTCGTGGCCGTAGGTGCCGCTGCGCAGCCGGCCGTGGGCGATGCCGATCTGGATGTCGCGCGCCGCCGTGGTCTTCTCGAGGTCGCGCAGGTCGAGGGCGGCCGCCGCGGCCCGCGACGCGTCGTCCTCGTGGGCGAGGGGCGACCCGAACACGCCGTAGAGGTAGGCGCCCTTGTCGCCCAGGGTCAGCTGCAGCACGTTGCCGCCGTATCCGTTGAGGACCCGCTGCGCCGCCCGGACGAACTCGTCGAGCTTGCCGATCGCGTCGTCGTCGTGGTCGTAGTCGATGCCCCCGAACCGCAGGAACACCGGGATCGCGGGCCGCAGCTCCGCGAGGAACTCGCCCCGGCCCGTCCGGAGTCGTTCATAGACCGCGGGCAGCAGCCACGGGCGGACGAGGTCCTCGGGCAGGGGCTCCGGTTGGTGGCCCGGCTCAGGCTCGACGTCGACCAGGAGGCCGCCGAAGACGCCACAGGCACCGCCCGCGCCTTCGTCGCGCCGCAGCTCGGCGGTGGCCACCCGGTCGCCCAACGCCGCGAGGGCCGATGCATCGAGCACGATCTCGCCCCGCTGGGCGTGGTGCTCCGCTTCGGCGAGGTCGTCCATCAGCCGGCCGGCGAGCACGTCGATGAGCTGGATGTCGGGATCACCGACGACGAACCGGCGGGCGTCGCCGACCGCGATCGCCACCTTCATCCCGAGCTCGACCGTGCTCCCGCCGGGCGTCACGATCGTGCCCGTGCGCCCGATCGCCTGCTGCATGCCCTCGGCCGCCGCGCAGGCGCGGGTGCCGTCGTCGCCGTCGATCCAACAGGTGATGGCGTCGCCCGCGAAGTAGATGACGTTGCCGTCATAGGCATCGAGCTCGCTGATGACGGCATGGAACACGCGCCCGATGTTGGCGGTGAGCTCCTCGGCGCCACGCTGGGGACCGAGCTCCTTGGCCAACGCCTCGGTCAGCGGCGTGAAGCCGCTGATGTCGGCGAACAGCGCCGACCCGTGGACGCGGTCCGGGAGCGTGTGTCCGGCGTGGAGCGCCCAGCGACGGTCGCGCGGGATGTAGGCGTCAGGCCGGTCGCTGGTGACCTCGTCCCGCGACGACGTTGGGGACCCCGCGGGAGGAAGGGTGCTGCTCATGGCAACCCATTGTGCGGGGACCGCGCGACGTGGGTGCTCAGAGCTCGCGACGGCGGAAGGCCAGCACCGCGCCCACGAGGCAGGCGCCGATGATCGCGACGGTCCCGAGCAGCGCGGTCAGGAGCTGTCCGCCGTCGACGGTCGCGGTCGCACCCGACGCGAGCAGGATCGCCGGCGAGGTCAGGCCGCTGGGCAGCAGGCGGCCGAGCACGGGCACGATCGAGGCGAGTGAGAGCCCGATCAGGGCCACGAACCCGATCCCGGCGGCGGCGGTCGTCGACCCCGTCGCCGCCGACGCGACGAAGGTCAGCGCCGCCCAGGCGGTCAGGGCGAGCCACGACAGCACCGTCATCGCCAGCCAGCCGCCGATCGGTGGGATGTCGAACAGGACGGCGGTATATACGAACGCCGTCAGGCCCGCGAGCAGCGTCGCGATCGCGAGCACGACGCCGATCGCCACCAGCTTCGCGGCCAGGAACGCGGGACGGGTCACCGGCTGGGCGAGGACGAGGGCCGCCGTGCCCCGGTCGAGCTCGCCCGACACGCTGCCCATCGCCAGCGCGATCGCCGCCAGCGCGCCGAGCTGGAGGAGGTTCTTCTGGAGCTGCTCGACGGCCATCGCCGCGGTCGGCGCCGGCAGCGCGACCGGCAGCTGGTCGCCCAGCGCCGCCTGCATGATCTCGGGCAGGTAGCGAGCGGTCAGCGGGGAGATCATCCCGATCACCGCGAACAGACCGGCGACGATCGGCAGCCGGCGCGTCTGCCACGCCTCGGCGAGCTCCTTGCGGAGCAGGACCCGGAAGCCGCTCATGCCGCGCTCCCCGGCTCGGCTGTATCGGTCGAATCGTCGGTCAGGCGCAGGAACACGTCTTCGAGCGTTGGTCGCGCGCGGGCGACCGAGATCACGCCGATCCCCGCGGCGGCCACGGCGGGCAGGATCTCGTGCGCGGCGCGGGCGGGATCCGCGACCGCGACGGTGAGCAGGCCGTGCTCGATTCCGACGCCGGTCACCCAATCGGCGGCGCGCAGCCGGTCGGCGAGCGCCTCGAGCGCGGCGCCCTGACCCGGCTCGGCCTCCACGCGGTACACGGGCAGCGCGTACCGGTCGAGGAGATCCGCCAGCGGCCCCTCGACGACGAGGCGCCCGTGGGCCAGGATCCCGACCCGATCGCAGATCCGCTCGACGTCCGCGAGGACGTGCGTGGAGAACAGGACCGTGATCTCGCCGCGCAGCGCCGCGATCAGGTTGAGGACGTCGCGCCGGCCCTCCGGGTCGAGCGAGCTGACCGGCTCGTCGAGGATCGCCACG
>DATDJA010000531.1:0-4486 GCA_036520795.1 Candidatus Limnocylindrales bacterium | reverse complement strand
TCGTGTCGTCGGGACACGACACGGTCATGGCGGTGGATGGCCTGGTCACCGACCGGCTCGTCGGCTACCAGGAGGCCCGCGCCCGCGGCGGTGTCGGGCTGATCGTCATCCAGGTCGCGGGCGTCCACCCGACCGCGCGCTACACCTCGCACGAGCTGACCGCCGACGACGACGCCTGCATCCTGGGCTTCGCGCGGCTGGCCGAGGTCGCCCACGCCAACGGATCGGTCATCTTCGGCCAGCTGTTCCACGGCGGGCGCGAGATCATGGACACCGAGGAGGGCACGCTCGCGGTCGCCCTCGCGCCCAGCGCGGTGCCGACCGAGCGCTTCCACGTCATGCCGCGGGCGATGCCGGCGCCGCTCATCCGCGAGATCGTCGCCGGGTTCGGCACGTCCGCGGCGCGCCTCGAGCGGGCCGGGCTCGATGGCTGCGAGGTCGTCGCCTCGCACGGCTATCTCCCGGCGCAGTTCATCAACCCGCGCACGAACCTGCGGACCGACGACTACGGCGGCGACGAGACGCGTCGGCTGCGGTTCCTGCGCGACGCGCTCGCCGCGGCGCGGGCCGCCACGCGCCCGGGGTTCGTCGTCGGGCTGCGGATCTCGATCGGCGAGGCATCGTCCGAGGGGATGACCGAGGACGAGGCGCTGACGGCGATCGCGGCCCTCGACGCGGACGGGGCGATGGACTACGTGAGCGTGGTCGCGGGGACGTCCGCGACCCTCGCCGGCTCCGATCACATCGTGCCGCCGACGCCGTGGCCGAACGGCTACACCGCGCCGCTCGCGGCTCGGGCCAAGGAGGCCGTGCGCGTCCCGGTGCTCGTCGCCGGCCGGATCAGCCAGCCGCAGGAGGCGGAGGCGATCCTCGCCGCCGGCCAGGCGGACGCCTGCGTCATGACCCGGGCGCTCATCTGCGACCCGGAGCTGCCGGCCAAGACCGCCGCGGGAAGGCTCGACGACATCCGTGCGTGCATCGGCTGCAACCAGGCGTGCATCGGCCACTTCCACGCCGGCGTCCCCATCTCGTGCATCCAGTTCCCCGAGAGCGGCCGCGAGCGCGAGTTCCCCCGCGTCGGCAGGCCCGGCGAGGAGCGGCACCCACGGGCGGCCGTCACTCGCGACGTGCTGGTCATCGGCGGCGGGCCGGGCGGGCTCAAGGCCGCGGCGGTCGCGGCGGAGCGCGGTCACCGGGTCACGCTAGTCGAGGCCGGGCGGCGGGTCGGCGGCCAGGTACTGCTGGCCCAGGAGCTGCCCGAGCGGGCTGAGATCGGGGGGGCGATCAACAACCTGCTGGGCGAGGCGCAGCGATCGGGGGTGGACATCGTGACGGGGGTCCGCGCCCACGCCGCGTGGGTCCGCGAGCGTGGCCCGGACGTCGTGATCGTCGCGTCCGGCGCGGTCCCCTATCGGCCGCCGCTCGAGGTCATGGGCGCGCCGGTGATCCTCCAGACCTGGGACGTCATCCGCGGCGCGGCCGTCCCCGACGGCCACGTGGTCGTCGCCGACTTCCGGTCGGACTGGACCGGGCTCGGCGTGGCGACGATGCTCGCCTCGCGCGGCCACCGGGTGACGCTCGCGGTCGTGGGCACGATGGCCGGCCAGCGCATCCAGCAGTACATCCGCGACACGATGACCGCGACCGCGCGCCGGGCCCACGTCGACATCCGGCCGACGCTGCGCCTGTACGGCGCCGACTCGAACGCCGTCTTCCTCCAGGACGTCCTGACCGGTGACGCCGTCGTCGTAGAGGACGTCGCCGCCCTGGTGCTGGCGCAGGGGCAGACACCCGACGATTCGCTGCTGAGCGAGCTCGAGGCGGCGCGCGAAGCAGGGGCGCCGTTCGAGGTGCGGGCGATCGGGGACGTGCTGTCGCCGCGGACGATCGAGGAGGCGGTGCTCGAGGGACTGCGCGAGGCGATCGCGATCTGAGGTCACGGCTACGCCCGGCGCGGTAGGCTGGCGGCAACCCGCCGCCCGTAGCCACGGGAGACGGGCGAGGGCCCGGAGGCGACGGAACCGCTTCCGGGTCCGTCTGATTCGGACGAGGAGGTGATCCACGATGGCCGACGGCGTGCTCGAGATGCGGCTGGTGGTCACCGCTCCCGACTACGAGCAGGCGCTCGCGTTCTACCGCGACACGCTCGGCCTGCCCGAGCTCGGCGCGTACTCGACCGGTGACCGACGGGTCACGATCCTCGACGCCGGCCACGCGACGCTCGAGCTGGCGGACCCGCCGCATGCCGACTGGATCGACGAGGTCGAGGTGGGTCGCCGGGTGGCGGGGCATATCCGGGTGGCGTTCCAGGTTCGGGACACGGCCGCCTCGACACGACGCCTCGTGGACGCCGGCGCGACGCTCATCGCCCAGCCCATCGAAACGCCCTGGCACTCGCTCAACTCGCGGCTCGAGGCGCCGGCTGGCCTGCAGCTGACGCTGTTCGAGCAGCTCACCGACACGGAGACGTTCGCCTGACCCCCCGGGCTCCGGGCGTGCCTGCAACAATGGCCGTCCCACCCGAGCCCGTCCGCCAGCGCCCGCCCACCGCCGAGGTGTCCCGATGACCGCTCCCGCCCAGCCAGCCGACGCATCCACCGCCTGGCACGCCCTCTCGATCGAGGACGCGCTGGCCGGCCAGAAGGTCGATCCCGCCACAGGCCTGAGCGCCGCCGAGGTCGAGGCCCGGCGCGCGAAGTACGGCGCCAACCGGTTCGCCGAACAGAAGACGGAGCCTCGCTGGCGCGCCTTCCTGCGCCAGTACAAGGACGCGATGCAGATCGTGCTGCTGGTCGCGGGCATCCTGAGCATCTACCCGGTGAAGCAGGTCAGCACCGGCGTGATGTTGATCCTGCTGACGGTGCTCAACGCCTACCTTGGCCTGAGCCAGGAGGGCAAGGCGGCGGCCGCCGTGGCGGCGCTCCAGAAGATGATGATCGTCAAGTCGCGCGTGCGGCGCGACGGTGAGCTCCAGGAGATCACGGCCGAGGAGCTCGTGCCGGGCGACATCGTGTCCTTCGAGGCGGGTGACCTGATCTCCGCCGACGGCCGAATCATCGCTGCCGCGACGCTCGAGATCGACGAGGCCGCCCTGACCGGCGAGAGCCTCCCGTCATCCAAGCAGGTCGATGTCGTCGCCGTCGACGCCCCGCTCGGCGACCACCACGACATGGCGTTCATGAACACCAACGTCACGCGCGGCTCGGGCCAGATGGTCGTGACGTCGACCGGCATGTCGACCGAGGTCGGCCACATCTCCGGGATGCTCCAGGTCGACAAGGGCCAGGAGACCCCGCTGACCCGCCAGATCAACACCCTGACCAACCAGCTGCTGGTGATCGCCGGGCTCGCCCTGCTGGCGTCGATCTCGATCGGCTACTTCCTCCGGGGCGAGACGTTCGACACGCTGTTCGTCACCGCGATCGCCTTTGCCGTCTCGGCGATCCCGACCGGCTTGCCCGCCGTCATCACGACGATCCTCTCGTACGGGACGCAGACGCTGGCCAAGGCCCACGCGATCGTGAAGCAGCTGCGCTCGGTCGAGACATTGGGCTCGACGTCGGCGATCAACTCCGACAAGACGGGCACGCTGACCCTGAACAAGATGACCGCGGTCGAGATGGCGATCCCCGGTCGGCGCTACACGATCAGCGGCACCGGCTACGGGATCGAGGGCACGATCCAGCGTGTGGGCGGCGATACGGACGTGCCGCTCGACGCGTTCCTCCTGCCCTGCGTGCTGGCGGCGGACGCCGTCGTCAAGGACGGCGACCTGATCGGCGACCCGACGGAGGGTGCGCTGGTCGTGCTGGCCGAGAAGGGCGGCGTCGGTGCCGTCGCCACGCGCGAGACGTACCCGCGCGTCGCGACCCTCCCGTTCGACGCGGCCTACAAGATGATGGCCACCTTCCACGCGATGAAGGACGAAGCCGGCAAGGACGTCATCCGCGGCTTCGTGAAAGGCGCGCCGGACCAGCTGCTCGCGCGCGGCACCAGCGTCATCACGCCGGATCTCGCCGGCACGACGCCCGTCGACGACGCGATGAAGCAGCGTTTCCTCGACGAGAACGAGCGCCTCGGCGCCAAGGGCCTGCGGGTCATGGCGACCGGCCGCAAGGACTTCGACCCCTCGACCTTCGACCCCAACGCCGACCTGCTGCCGCTGCTCGACGGCATGACGCTGCTGGCCCTGGTCGGCATCGTCGATCCGCCTCGACCGTCGGCCAAGAAGTCGATCGCCGAGGCGCACGGCGCCGGCATCCAGGTCCGGATGATCACGGGCGACCACGCGGTCACCGCCGAGGCGATCGCCAAGGACCTTGGGATCAAGGGACGGGCGATCACAGGCGCCGAGTTCCGGGCGATGTCCGACGACGAGGCCCTTGCCCAGCTCGATGACATCGGCGTGATCGCCCGGGTCACGCCCGAGGACAAGGTCCACCTCGTGGACCTGCTGCGCATGAAGGGTCACATCGTCGCCATGACC
>DATDJA010000530.1:0-2298 GCA_036520795.1 Candidatus Limnocylindrales bacterium | reverse complement strand
CGCCCCGGCGTTCGACCTGCCCGAGGGGGAGGACCGCGGCTCGGCCACGACGGGGACGGTCACCGCCGGCAACGCGCCCGGGATCACGGACGGGGCCGCAGCGACGGTCGTGGCGTCCGAGCGGGCGGTGGAAGAGCACGGCCTGACGCCGCTCGCACGGATCGTCGGCTATGCCCAGGCGGAGGTCGCGCCCAAGTGGCTGTTCCTCGCACCCGTCCAGGGTGTCCGGGGCCTGGAGGCGCGCACCGGCCTGCCGATCGAGGCCTACGACCTGGTCGAGATCAACGAAGCGTTCGCGGCGCAGGCGCTGGCCGACGGACGAGAGCTGGGCTTCGACTGGTCGAAGGTCAACGTGAACGGCGGGGCGATCGCCCTGGGCCACCCGATCGGGGCGTCCGGGGCACGGATCGTGGCCACGCTGCTCCACGAGCTCGCCCGGCGCGGCGGCCGATACGGCATGGCCACGCTTTGCCTCGGCGGCGGCGGCTCCGTCGCGATGGCGTTCGAACGGGTCTAGCGGCCTCGACCTCGCGCAGCACCACGGCCCCGCGCGACGTCGAAGCGGGGATGGTCGCCCGTCTCCGGCCTCTCGCCTTGCTCGTGGCGCTCGTTGCGCTTGCCCTCGCCGCGGCGCCACCCGCTGCCCGGGCCGACCGCGGCCTTGCCCGGGTTCCGGTCCACATCGGCGGCGACGTCCTGTTCGACGAGGCGCGCAACGACGGGCGCCAGGGCGGGCCAGGGACCTGGTCAGTGACCGAAGGCAGGCTGACCCGCGACGGCCTCAGGCTCCACGTTGAGATCGATCCGGTCCTCCAGGGCCTCCCGGTCCAGTCGGGTCCGGCCGTGCTGTTCGCCGGGATGCAGGCCTTCGGGGGTTCTGGCGACAGGGGTCTCGGGGTGTCCATCGATGCCCTCGCGACCGTCGAGCTTCCTCCCTGCGACGACGCCGACTGCCGCTACGCGGCCGATGTCGAGCTGCCGACCGCGGGCATCCCGGGCGCGGTCGACCGGCTGGACAAGATGGGTGACTTCCTCTGGATCGAGGTCGCCCTGACGCTGGTCCGAACGTATGGCGACGGTTCCTGGCTGCAGGTCACACCTCTGGCGCCGTGGATGGACGGGGCGACGTTCAGTGATGCCGGCCGCCTGGGCAACGTCAAGCCCGTCGGCGGGCGACTCTTTCCGTACGGGCTCTTCCCTTCCGATGAGGCGACGCCGATCCCGCGGCGCGGTGGCTGGATGTTCACCTCGGGCTTCGACTACGGGCGAGTCGTGGAGCGCCTGCGCAAGCGGGCGGGCGATCCGTCGACCCCGATTCCGGGCGTCGATGCCCGGCTCCACGTCACGATCGAGCCCGCCTGCCTCCATGCCGCCCACCTGACGCTCCACGACGATGCCGGGGACCGGGTGTTCGATGCCGATGTCTACGACACCGCCGAGATCGATGCCGTGGTCCGGCTGCCGGCCGGCACGACGTGGCGGCTCACCCTCCATGACGGGGGCGGGATCGACTTCGACCAGGGCCGTCAGGGGTGGGGCGTCCGAGTTGGGAGCATCGAGGCCGTCGGCGGCCCGCTCGACATCGCGGCGACGTTCGAGTGCGTGACGCCGAGCGGCGAGGTGGACGTCGTCGGTGCGACGCAGGCCTCCGCGGACCCGACGTCCGCGCCCCCGCGTCCGGCGCCCACGATCGAGCCATCCTCCGCGGTGACGAACGCCGATGGTGACCGACTCGCATGGCTCGGAGCCGTCGTCGCCGCCGGTACGGCTGCATCCGTCGCGCTGCTAGTCGTGCTCGGCCGTCGACGATCGCGCTAGCCTCGTCCTGCGGCTCGCGCATTGACGGATGCGCGCTCCGGCACGGAACATCGACGTCGACCGTTGCCAGCAGCGAGGAGCCGCATTGACCGAGGTCGCCGCGCCGCCCGCCACGCATCGCCTGTTCATCGCCGGCCGCTGGGTCGAGTCCGTGTCCGGGGAGACGTTCGACAGCGTCAACCCCGCGGACACGCGCGACCTCGTCGGCCACTTCCAGGCGGGCACGGCGGCCGACGTCGCGATGGCCGTCCGTGCCGCGGAGATGGCGTTCCCCGCCTGGCGCGCGACGCCCGCCCCCAAGCGCGGCGAGATCCTGTACCGCTTCGGCGCGCTGATGGCCGAGCACAAGGAGCGGCTCGCGCAGGCGATGACCCGCGAGATGGGCAAGGTGCTGGCCGAGGCGCGCGGCGACGTGCAGGAAGGCATCGACATGGCGTACCTGGCCGCCGGCGAGGGGCGTCGCATGTACGGCGTCACCAC
>DATDJA010000529.1:0-2641 GCA_036520795.1 Candidatus Limnocylindrales bacterium | reverse complement strand
GACGCGGATGTAGTTGATGCGGTCAGGGAAGTCCTTGCGGAAGTCCAGCGCGCCGAACTCCGGCTTCGTCAGCGTCTCGTTCGTGTTCGCCGGGCTGCACTGCAGGAGGCCAGCCTTGTTGCCGATGGGGATCTGGACCTTTGCAACGGCCGAGTTGTACGGCCCGACGACACCGATGACCGCGGGGTCAGCGATGAACGTCTGCATGTCCTGGGCGCCCTGCTGCTCGTTGTACTTGCCGTTCACGGCGTGGTCCAACGGGAACAGCTGGATCTTGTAGCCGCCGACGCCGCCCTTGGCGTTGATCTCGTCAACGGCCAGCTGGGCGCCCTTGAGCGTCGGCTGGCCGTCGGCTGCGGCCCCACCGGACAGCGGGAGCGTGACGCCGAGCTTGAGGGTCTTCTCGCCGGAGCTGCCCCCGGTGCAGCCGGCTGCCACCACGGCAACGGCAAAAGTCAATGCGCCGATCGCGCGTAGCTTCATGAACGCCTCCTCCTATGCCCTCGCAGCCGAGAGCTCTCGTCTCGGGACCCGCGGTCCGTCCCATGTGGATCGGCTAAAGGCCCGATTCCGGCGGTGACGGGTGCGCGAGCGAGGGACCAAACCAACGCTCGCCGCGAGAGCGGTCGAGCGATGCCGTATCATAGGCGCTGGCGTCGCGGATGCAAGGCGGCGCCATCGCCACCCGGGATGGCTGTCGAGCGTCGAGTCGCTCGCCTCCCGGGCCCCTGGTCCGGCGGCAGCGTAGCCGCCCCCCTCCGATCCTCATCGGGACGGGAGCGCAAGCGCACCGGCCGCCCTTGCTTGCACGAGGTCCAACCTTCGGCGTGGAGTACCTGGTTCGACAGGCGCGCATCACGGATATCGACCGCCTGGCCACGATCGGCCGGGCTTCGCTGACGCGAGCGGGCTCCGGATCCCTTGACGCCGCAGACCTCATGCGCCAACTCGTCTACCTGCCGAACGCGAGCCTGCTCGTCGCAGAAGTGCGACGCGAGATCGCCGGCGGCGCGCTCCTCGTCCTTCGCCCGTCGGTTGTCGCCGGCGGGTACGTGGGCACGATCGACCTCCTGGTCGTCTCGCCCGACCACGACGGGGACCGCGTGACCGATGCACTCGTGGAGGAGCTCCTCCGGTCCGCGAGCAACAAGGGTTGCTCGTGGGTCGAGGTCTCGCAGCCCTCCGACCCCACGAACCTCGCCCGCCTCGAGCGGATCGGGTTCAGCCCCGCCGGGCCAACGCTCCGGCGCCCCGTAGGTGCGGCCGGTGCGGCCGCCCGTCGAACCTAGCGCCCCGGGCGGCCGGATGGCCGGACCGCCCCACCATCTATAGGAGTCACAGTGGGCAAGAACGTCGCCGTCTTCGTTGACGTGGCGAACATCTTCTACGCCGCCAAGGCGGCGGGCGTGGACATCGACTACGTCACCCTTCTGAAGTCGGCAACCGCCGGACGCGACTTCGTGCGCGCGTACGCCTACACCGGGCTCGACCCGGACAACGAGAACCAGCGCAACTTCCACCAGTTCCTTGCACGGAACAGCTACAAGGTCGTGAGCAAGGACATCCGCAAGTACGGTGACGGCAAGGTCAAGGCGAACCTCGACATCGAGCTCGTCGTCGACCTGATGAAGACCGCTCGCAACCTCGACATCGCGGTCATCGTGTCGGGCGACGGCGACTTCGCCTCGGCGATCCGCGCCGTCCAGGAGATGGGCGTCCGCTGCGAGGTCATCAGCTTCCGCGGCAACACGTCGTCGGACCTGATCGAGGTCGCGGACCTGTTCACCGACATCACCCAGATCGCCCGCGTCGACAAGAGCTCCACGCGTTCGGGCCGCCGGGTCGCGGGCGACGATGAGGACCTGTCGATGACCGAGGTCCCCGAGAAGCAGTCCGAGGGCACGGGTCGTGGTCGCGGCCGCGGTCGTGGTCGCGGGCGCTCGGAGCGCGACGAGGCCCCGGTCGCCGCCTCGCGCAGCAGCCGTGGCTCGAGCTCACGGGCGGCGACGCCCGCGGTCGCCGCGGTCGCGTTGACCAACGGCGCACCGATGGGACTCGTGGCGCTGCCCGGCGAGAAGCTGTCCCGGGCGTCCGCCGCGGGTGCCGCCCCTGAGGCACTCGACCTCGATGATGGCGAGGAGCTCGAGCTCGAGCTCGTCGAGGGAACCGAGGGCACCGAGGGCACCGAGGGCGAACTCCAGCTGGCCGAGGGCGATGCCCGCCGTCGTCGCCGCCGCCGAGGCGGCCGGGGACGTGGCCGTGGCCGGCGCGAGGACGAGGCCACCGTCGAGGGCGGCGAGGCCGCCGACGGTGCCGAGGGTCCCGAGCGCGAGGAAGCGACCGAGCCCGTCGCGGCCGAGGCGCCGCGCGCACCGAGGAGTCGTTCCGGCGAGCTGCCGACCCCGTTCGATGACCTCGACGCACTGGAGGAGGCCCCGCGCAAGCCGCGCCCGACGCCGTTCGGATCGGTGTGGGACACGCAGCTCGGCACCGGGACGGCCCGTCCCGCGGCGAGCGGCCTCGCGCCGTTGTCCGACGAGGAGGACCTCGACGAGCCCGAGATTCCCGAGTATCTGATCGCCGAGCGACGCCGGGCGCAGGGCGGTGGTCAGGGTGGGGGCAATCGGGGCGCGCGCGGGGG
>DATDJA010000528.1:0-3112 GCA_036520795.1 Candidatus Limnocylindrales bacterium | reverse complement strand
CGTGAGCAACGAGTTCGCGACCATCAGGAACGCGGGGCCGATGTCGACGCCGAAGCCGGTCGGGATGCCGGGCGGCAGCGTCACCCGGAACGGCTCGCCGGCCTCGAAGGGCATCGGCCGGCGCCGCGGCAGGACCGGGATCACGTTGGGCGCCATCGATCGCCAATCGAGGTCCGGCGGCAGGCTGCCCATCGCCCGCAGGACGGCGTCCGGCGACGCGGTCTCGATCCCGTTGCCCAGGTCGACAGTCCGGTAGTCCTTGCCGGCCTTGCGCCGGCGCTTGGCTCGTCGCCGCTCTCGATCGCTCATGGCCACACTCTGACGATCGCCACTCACCCGTGACCAAACCACGACTTTGCTGTGACTCAACTCCGCGCGTCACCCGTTCCGGTTTTCGCTCCGGCGCCGTGCCTACCCATGCGCCGGCATCGCCCCGACGATCACCCCAGCCAGTCCCCCGTGGAGATGCCGATGCAGTCCAGCCCCGAAACCGTCGACGGTGCGGTCGACGCCGGCCCTGACACGGTGCGCAGCCGCCTGATGGCGGCGACGGCGCTCCTGCAGGTCAACGAGCTCGACGCCGCGATCCGGGCCTTCGAGTCGCTGGTGGATCGCGCGCCCGATCAGCCGCTGCCCCGCTATCGGCTCGCGGTGGCCTATGCCCGATCCGGCCAGCGCGAACGCGCGCTCGCGAACCTCGCCGGGGCCGTCGAGGCCGGCTTCCGCCAGCCCGAGCTCCTCGAGTCCGAGCCAGCGTTCGCCCCCTACCACGCCAGCGCGACGTACACCTCGAGCCTGGAGCTCACGCGCCGCAATCAGCATCCCTGTGCCGACGACCCGGCGCGTCGAGCCTTCGACTTCTTCATCGGGGACTGGCACGTCACGACGCCGGACGGGGTGACCGCCGGGACCAATCGGATCGAGGCGATCCTGGGTGGGGCGGCGCTGGTCGAGCGCTGGACGTCCGTCAACGGGTACGCCGGGACGAGCCTGAACCGGCTGGATCCCGCCGCCGGGACCTGGTCGCAGACGTGGGTCGACGACCAGGGCGAGGTCATCGAGTTCATCGATGGCCGCGTCGACGACGGTGCGATGCGGTTCGTGGCCCACGGCGACGGCGTCGAGCGGCGCCTGGCGTTCCTCCGCGAGGGACCTGATGCGCTGCGCCAGCTCGCCGAGGTGTCCCTCGACGCCGGCGCGACGTGGTCGGTCGAGTACGACCTGCGCTACCGGCGACGACCGACGACCCGGCCCGCCGACACCGCCTGACGAGATCGCGACGCTTCAGGCCGTGCGGCGGCGCGGGCCGGCAACGGCGCGCGCGAGCACCTCGACCCCCGAGCGAATCTCCGCCGGCGAGAGCCGGCCGTAGTGGATCAGGAGGTCCTGGTCGCCGGCCGGCTGATGGCGGGAGAACGACAGGGGCTCGACCGCCACCCCCATGGCCCAGGCACGAGCGGCGACCTCGGTCGCGGTCAGCTGCACGTCCTCGATGCGCACGACGAGGTGTGATCCGGCTGCGGCCGGCCGGGCGCTGACGATGGTTCCGAGCTCCGCGGCAAGCGCCGCCAGGAGCGCCGCCTGGCGCTCGGCGAAGTGCGCGCGCAGGCGCGCGAGGTGCCGCTCGAAGTGCCCCTCCGCGAGGAACAGCGCCAGCGCCCGCTGCTCGAGCGCGCCCGCGCCGCGGTAGCCCGCCTCGTGGCGCGCGACGAACGCCTCGAGGTGCGGTGCGGGCACGACCGCGTACCCCGTCCGGAGGCCCGGGTACAGGACCTTGCTGAAGGTGCCCACGTAGAGCACGCGTCCCTGTTCGTCCAGGCCCTGCAGCGACGGCTGCGGGTGTCCCTCGTAGCGCAGCTCGCTGTCGCAGTCGTCCTCGATGATCACGGCCTCGTTGCGCACCGCCCATGCCAGCAGCTGCATGCGCCTCGCGACCGGCATCGTGCCGCCGTTCGGGTACTGCCACGACGGCGTGACCATGACCGCGGCCGGCCCGTCGGGAAGGTGGTCGACGAGCAGGCCCCGATCGTCGACCGGGACGTGGACCACGGGCACGCCGAACGCGTCGAAGACACGCTGGAGGTGCGGGCTCCCCGGGTCCTCCACGGCCAGCCGGCGTCCGTCGCCAAGCCACAGCCTGGCCGCGGTCGCCATCGCGCTCTGGGCTCCGGCCGTCACGACCACCTGGTCGGAGGTCGTGCGCACGGCGCGCGACAGCCCGAGATACGCGGCGAGCTCGACCCGCAGCCGTGGGTCACCTTCGGGATAGCGGTAGGTTGTCGCCGACGCCGGGTCGGAGACCAGGTCGCGCCACGCGCGTGGCAGCAGCCGTTCCCACAGGGCGACCGGGAACAGGTCGAGTCGGGTCGCGCCGGTCCGGAAGTCGTATCGCGGCTCGCGGCGCGCCCCGGCGAAGAACGGCCGTCGCGGGCCCGTGGGCCAGATGGACGGCAGCGTGGCCGGCCCCGCGGCGGCGCGCAGGTGCGGCCCCCGCCGGACGTCCGGCAGGCCCGGTGCGACCAGCGTGCCGTGCCCTGGCCGCGGCTCGAGATATCCCTCGGCCGTCAGCTGCTCGTACGCGGTCATGACCGTGACCGCGGCCACGCCGAGGTGCTTCGCATAGGCCCGGATGCCGGGCAGGACCGTGCCCGGGCCGATCCGTCCGTCGAGGATCGAGCGGCGGATGGCCACCTCGATCTGGCGGTAGAGCGGCCGGTTTGCCCCCCGGTCGAGGACGATCGGCGGATATGGCACGCCGCGCACTCCCATCGCTTGGCTTCCCTATCCATACCGCCGCGCGGGGCGATGAGTTCGTTCTGGGGCCGCGTCCTGCCCCGCCATGGCCTGCATTCCCAGCGCGTGCCACGGGCGATGGGAACGCTTCGGACGGCGCCCCGAGGGTGCGTGCCTTGTGGGTCGCCGCGGCGGGCGGGATGGTCGAGCCGGGACGCCGACCCCGTCCGCCGGCGCGGCCGTTCGCCGTCGCGTCGCTACGGGTGCCGGACCCCAAGGAGGAGACATCGATGCGGATCCAGCGCGGAGGCTTGGTCCTCCGGGTCGCGACCACGGTGGGCGCGATTGCGATGATCACCAGCGCGTGCGGCAGCACGGC
>DATDJA010000527.1:0-2927 GCA_036520795.1 Candidatus Limnocylindrales bacterium | reverse complement strand
TGATCGCCACGGCGACGACGGGGGAGGTCTACTGGCTGCCGGCCGCCGCGGTCGGGATGGCGGGCGCAGTGGTGGCGCTGCTTGGCGCGTTGACCGTCGATCGAAACGCGGTCGTCGGCCTCGGCTTGACCATCGTCGGTGCAGCCACCGTCGGCGTCGCGTGGACCATGTTTACCGACAACGGCGTGTACGGAGCGGTGGTCGCCCTGCTCGTCGGCGCCGTCGCCGCCATCCGGGGCATGCAGGTGATCGGATCGAGGCGCGCACAGCCCGCCTGAGCGGCAGGCAGGGGCTCTAGCCCTTGGCCGGTCTTGACACCGCGACGTGACACTGTCATGATCGCCGCATGCCTGATGACCCGTACAGCATCGCGGATCTCGCCCGACTCGCCGACGTCACGCCGCGGACGGTGCGCTACTACGTCGCTCAGGGCCTGCTGCCGTCTCCGGACGCTGCGGGCCCCGCGACGCGGTACGGGGAGGGGCATCTCGCGCGCCTTCGCCTGATCAAACGGCTCCAGCGGGACCACCTGCCGCTGGCCGAGATCCGGGCACGCCTCGAGCGGCTGGGGGACGAGGACGTGGAGGCCGCGCTCGCGGCGACCGACGCCGGGGACCCGCAGCCCACGATGTCGACCGACGAGACCCTCGCGTACGTGCGTGACCTCATGACGAGGTCGGGCGTCGCGCCGCGCTTCTACGATCGGCCCGCCCCGCCGCCGGCGCGGGCGATGCGCGAGGTCCCTGACGAGTTCCCGATGCGCGACATGCCGGCACCAGCCCTGGCACCCGCGCCCGCATCGGCCCCCGTACCGACGTGGATCCCGGCGGCGCCGCCGGCGTCCACGCCGCGCCCCCAGACCGTCGATCGCAGCACCTGGGAGCGCCTGTCCATCACCCCCGACATCGAGATCCACGTTCGCCGGCCGCTGGACCGGCGCTCCAACAAGCTCGTCGAGCGGCTGGCCCGGATCGCCCGGGACCTGTTCGACGACGAGCCCTGAGCCACGAGAGGCACGCCATGACCCCGAACGACAACCGCCCCGCCAACGACCTTCGCCTCCTCGACCCGCGCCTCGCCGTGCGCCCGGACCGCCGCGTCATCCGCGCCAACGGGCGCAGCGAGCGCTTCCTGCTGATCGACGTCGTCGCGCCGACGGTCGCCCCGGATCCAAGCCGGCGCCGGCCGCCGGTCAATCTCGGCTTCGTGCTGGACCGGTCGGGATCGATGGGCAGCCAGGACAAGCTCGGGCTCGCGCGCCAGGCCGTGCTCGAGGCCATCCACCGGCTCGAGGAGCCGGACCGCTTCTCCGCGGTCGTCTACGACAACGAGGTCGATGTGGTCGTCGGCAATGCCCCGGCCTCCGGGGAGAGCCGGCGCCTCGCGGCCGAGCGCCTCAAGGCCGTCGACGCCCGCGGCTCGACGGATCTCCACGGCGGCTGGCTCGCGGGCTGCGAGCAGGTCGCCGCCGGCATCGCCGCGGAGGGCGTGAACCGCGTCCTGCTCCTGACCGACGGCTTGGCCAACGTCGGGCTCACTGACCACGACCAGCTGACCAGCCTCGCGTACGACCTCCGCCGGCGGGGCGTATCGACCAGCACGTTCGGCGTCGGGACCGACTTCGACGAGAGCCTGCTCCAGGGCATGGCCGACGCCGGCGGTGGCCACTTCTACTTCATCGGCGATGTGGCCCAGATGCGGGACCACATCACGAGCGAGGTGGGGGAGACCCTCGAGGTGGTGGCCCGGGAGGTCGTGCTCGAGCTCACGCTGCCCGAGTCCGTCCGGATCGACTCGCTGTCACCGTTCCGTGTCGAGCGACGCGGCGGCGGGGCGGCCGTCTATCTCGGCGACATGGTCTCGGGCCAGGTGCTCTCGATCGTCCTGCGCGTGACCTTCGACTACGGCGAGGTCGGCCGCGAGGTCGGCGTCGGCGTCAGGGTGCTGGACCGCGACGGCGCGTTCGAGCGGGCCGAGCCGGGCGTCGAGCCGGTCACGATCGCCTGGACCTATGGCGACACCCCGGCCAACGACACGCAGCCGCGGGATCGCGACGTCGATCGCGTCGTCGCGCGGCTGTTCGCCGAGCGGGCCAAGCAGGAGGCCGTCACGCTCAACCGCCGGGGCGAGTACGCGGCGGCCGGCCAGGCGCTCGACGGCGTCCGGCGGCGGGTCGCGGCCTATGCGGGCTCGGATCCAGAGCTGCGCGGCATCGTCGCCGAGCTGCGCGAGGAGGTGCCGGCGTACGCGGCCGCGATGCCGGAGATGGACCGCAAGCAGCGGCACTTCGCGGCGAGTGCCTCGCTGCGGATGCGCACGCCGGACGGGCGGTCCCAGCGCCAGAGCTGAACCCGCGCCGGGGCGCCCGGCGGGCCCGCCACGGGCGGTAGGCTCGCTCGGTGTCCATGACCTCCGAGAACCTCGCGACGGACGAGCCCGTCGCCGAGGTCCACTCGCACACCGCCGCGCTCGTCCTGCTCGCGCTCCTCACGATCGTCTGGGGCGTGCATTGGGCGGTCGTCAAGATCGGGCTCGACTACCTGCCGCCAGACACGTACGCGGCGCTGCGGGTCGTGACGGCGCTCATCACCGTCGTCGCGCTGCTCGCCTGGAAGGGCCGGCTCCGGCGGCCTGAGCGCAACAACCTGCCGATCGTGTTCTCGGTCGGCCTCGCCCAGATCGCCGCCGGCGTGCTGCTGATGACGCTCGCGCTCCAGGTCGTGCCCGCGGGCCGGAGCTCCGTCCTCGTGTACACGATGCCGCTGTGGGTCGCCCTGCTGCTCGCAGTGTTCTTCGGGATCCGCCCGCGGCGCAACGAGCTCGTCGGCCTCGTGATGGGGATCGGCGGCCTGGTCGTCCTGCTCAACCCCGCGGTCGTGGACTGGGGGGCGACGGGCGAGCTCCTGGGCACGGCCGAGCTGCTGCTC
>DATDJA010000526.1:0-2904 GCA_036520795.1 Candidatus Limnocylindrales bacterium | reverse complement strand
TCGCAGAGGCGCCCGGCCTCGGGGGGGAAGGCCGGGCGCCTCGGGTCTCGGGGAGAGACGCGACCAGCGTAGAGGGCGAGGTCTACCCACCTTTGCCAAGGTTCCGTGCGTGGCGCAACGCGGCGCGTCGTTCGCTGAACGCCGGGCGAGCAATTGAGCGGTTGCACCGCTGATCTGGTCGCTGCGCGAGCAGGACGCCGGTTGTGCGGCGGATCCGTCGTCACCCTGAACGCCAGGCGTGCAACACGGCGGCTCGACCGCCGGATTGAACGCTGCGCGATCAGGTCGACAGGCCGCCATCCCGCGCCAGTCGCTACGCCCCGCGCAGCTGGATCCAGATCGTCTTGGTCTCGGTGTACTGGTCGTGGGCGTGGACGGACTTGTCGTGGCCCCCGAAGCCCGACAGCTTGTAGCCGCCGAACGGCGTCGTCATGTCGCCCTCAGAGTAGGCGTTGACGCCGACGACCCCCGCCCGCAGCTCGCGCGCCACGCGATGGGCGACGTTGAGGTCCTCGGTGTACAGGGAGGCCGCCAGGCCATAGGGCGTGTCGTTCGCGATGGCGACCGCCTCGGCCTCGGTCTCGAACTCGATCACCGAAAGCACCGGGCCGAAGATCTCTTCGCGCGCGATCGTCATGTCGTTGCGCACGCCGTCGAAGATGGTCGGCGGCACGAACCAGCCGCCGGTCTCCTCGAGGATCCGCTCGCCGCCGGTCACGACCCGCGCCCCCTCCTCGCGCCCGACGCGGACGTAGTCGAGCACTCGCTCCATCTGGCCGCGCGAGATCAGCGCGCCGATCCGGGTCGCCGGGTCGAGCGGGTCGCCGACCGGCCACGACGCCAGCTCGGCGCCCACGGCCTCGAGCAGCGCGTCCTTGCGCGAGCGATGGACGATCAGCCGCGACCCCGCCGAGCAGTTCTCGCCCATGTTCCAGAAGATCGCGATCGCCACGTTGGCGGCGACCTCTGCCAGGTCCCCGGCGTCCGCGAACACGAGCTGCGGGCTCTTGCCGCCGAGCTCGAGCAGGACGCGCTTGAGGTTGGTCTCGGCCGAGTAGTGGAGGAACCGGCGGCCGACCTCCGTCGAGCCCGTGAACGCGAGGCAGTCGATGTCCGGGTGACGGCCGAGAGCCTCGCCGACCACATCGCCGGGGCCCGTGACGACGTTGAGCACACCGTCGGGGATCCCGGCCTCGGCGCCCAGCTCCGCGATCCGCAGCAGGCTCAGCGAGGTGGTCGAGGCGGGCTTGATGACGACGGTGTTGCCGGTCGCGAGCGCGGGCCCGAGCTTCCAGGCGGCCATCTGCGCGGGGTAGTTCCAGGGGATGACGGCCCCGACGACGCCGACCGGCTCACGGGTGATCGTCGCCACCGTGCCCTCGGGCGACGGGGCGACCTGGCCGTAGAGCTTGTCGATCGCCTCCGCGTGCCAGCGAATGCACGCCGCCGTCTCGGGCATGTCCAGGCCGACGGTGTCGGTGATCGGCTTGCCGGCGTCGATGGTCTCGATGATCCCGAGCTCGCGGCCGTTGGCCTCGATCAGCTCGGCCCAGCGGACCAGGATCCGCTTCCGGTCGGCCGGGTTGAGGCGCGACCAGCGGCCGTCGTCGGCGGCCCTGCGCGCGGCCGCAACCGCGACGTCGATGTCGGCCGGGCCACCCTGCGCGACCTCCGTGATCGGCCGCCCCGTCGCCGGGTTCTCCGTCACGAAGTGCCCGCCCCCGACCGCGTCGCGAAATCCGCCGTCGATGAACAGCTGGGTGCGCAGGTTGAGCCGCTCGATGTCGGCCCTCGTCTCGTCGATCCGGGGGATCAGGGTCTCGGTCACGGCCGGCCTCCGGGCTGCGCGCTGCGTCAGCGATTGGGGCAAGTCTCGCGCATCCGTCACGCGGTCGTGCGTCGGCGTTCGCTCGCCGTCCGGGTCAGGCGGGCCCAGGGTTCGCTGCGGCCGAGGTTTCCGGGGCCGACGCCTCCGGCGTAAGCGTCGGGGCGTAGCCGGCGAGGAGCGCGAGTTCCTCGACGTAGACCTTGCGCAGCATCGACGGCGCGAATAGGCGCTCCAGCGCGCCGCTCAGTCCGCCAGCCGGGGTCCAGCGGGTCGAGATCGTCACGCGCGACCCGTCGCCCTCGGGCGCGACCCGGAACTCCGTGACCATGTCGCGACCGATGATCTGCTCGCGGATGGTGCCCGGCTCGGTCTCCGTGGCGAGCGTCCGGCCGGCCGTGGTCCGTCCGCCGAGCTTGAGCTTGAACGAGGTCATGGTCCCGTCGCCGTAGCCGCCGTGGAGGATCTCGAAGTCGGAGAACGCGGGCGGCAGGATGCGTCGATGGTGGCCGTCGAAGTCACGGAGGACGTGGAGGACGACGTCGGCGGGGGCGTCGACGTGGGCGTCGGCGGCGGAAGTGAGCGTGGGCATGGGTTGGATCCTTTCGCCCGGATCGTGCGCGAGCGTGGCGGCCACGGCCATCGCCTCCTGTCGCCGGGCGGCGCCGTCGTTCGACGTAGGCGGGCCGCGATCGGCTACCTTCGCTGCCATGACGACCGATCCGGACCGCGACGCGCTCGAGGCGGCGCTCGCCGGGCGCGGCGAATACGAGCTGTTCCCGTGCGACCCGGCCCTGGCGGACACGGCCGCCTTCTGTGCCGCCTACGGCTTCGCGCCGGAAGACTCGGCGAACACGATTATCGTCGTGGGCAAGGGCAACCCGCCGGTGTACGCAGCGTGCGTCGTCCTGGCGACCCACCGGCTCGACGTCAACCGGGCGGTCAAGGGACGCTTCGGCCGCAAGTCGTCGTTCGCCGCGCCGGACGAGACGAAGGCGCTGACCGGGCACGAGATCGGCGGCGTCACGGTGTTCGGGCTGCCGGCCGACCTGCCGATCTGGGTCGACGCGGCGGTCATG
>DATDJA010000525.1:0-3970 GCA_036520795.1 Candidatus Limnocylindrales bacterium | reverse complement strand
GCGACGCGAGCCTGGGGCTCGCGCGTCAAGGTTTGTCATCGTGGGCTCTCGGCTCGGTCGAATGGCCAACCGATCGGCGGATGATACCCCCCGCTCGCGGCCCCCGTCTCTCCCGGGATCAGCCGTTGACGACCAGCAGCTCCCGCGGCGCCTCGTTGAGGACGTCCGGTCCGGTCTCGCCGCAGACCACGATGTCCTCGATCCGCGCGCCGTACCGGCCCTCGAGGTAGATCCCGGGCTCCACGCTGAACGCCATCCCCGGCGCCAGCGCCTCGGCGTTGCCGGCCACGAGATACGGGTCCTCGTGGCCCTCGAGGCCGATCCCATGGCCTGTCCGGTGGAAGAAGTTCGGTCCGTACCCGGCCGCGTCGATGATTCCGCGAGCAACCGCGTCGACCCGCTCGCAGGGGACGCCCGGCCGGACGGCGGCGGTCGCCTCCTCCTGGCCGTCCTGGAGCGCGTCGTACAGGCGGCGGAACGTCTCGTCGGGACCGAGCGACGGGTCGCCGCCGGTGACCCAGATCGTGCGGGTGATGTCGCTCCCGTAGCCCTCGATCGTGCCGCCGATATCGATCACGATCGGCTCCCCGGCACGGATCACGCGCTCGCCCGGGTCGTGGTGGGGCGAGGCGCTGTTGGGGCCCGAGGCGATGATCCAGAACTCGGCGAGGTCGTGGCCCTCGGCGACGAGGCGCTCGCGCACCTCGTGGGCGACGTCGGCCTCGGTCCGACCGACCAGCGGGCCGGCGGAGATCGCCCCCACGACACGATCCGCGGCGTGCGCGGCGGCCCGGAGCAGCTCCACCTCGTCGGCGTCCTTGCGCATCCGGATCTCCCGCAGGACCGCGGAGGCCAGCGAGAAGCGCGCGCCCGGCAGCACCCGCTGCAGGCCGAGCACGAAGGACGCCCGCAGGCCGTCGGAGACGGCGACCGCTCCGAGATCACGCGCAGGCCGGCCGAGTGCCGCCTCGAGCGTCGCGGCGACGAGGAACATTGGATCCTCGGTCTCCTCCCAGGTGGCGACCGACGCGGCGCCCGACGCGGCCGCGGAACACGTCCGGGCCGGCGTCACCTCGAGGCGCGGGGCGATGATCGTGAACGGGGCGCCGGCGACGGCCGGGATCACGAGCATCGTGAGCCGCTCGAGCGGCATCGCCAGGTAGCCCGTGAGGTACCGGAGCTCCGCGCCGACGCCGACCAGCAGCGCGTCCAGGCCGGCCGCCTGCGTCACCTGCTGCGCGCGCGCCAGCCGGTCCGAATAGCGCTCGGGGGCGATCGCGCCGCTCATGCGACACCTTCCGGGGTGGTCGTGACCGGCATCGGAGCCTCCGTCGTGTCGGGTGGTTGGGCGGTAGGGGCGATGGTCTCGATCCAGGCCCCGAGCACGCGGTCGCCGTGCTCGAACAGGGCTCGGTAGGCGTAGACGCGCGACGCACCGGCGGCCGTCGCCGCGCGTCGTGTCTCGGCGTCGTCGTGCTGACCCACGGCGATGACCGGGATGCCGGCCGCCGCAGCCAGGGCGACCGTCGCGATCCCGTCGTAGGCGCGCGCCGTCAGGTCGACGATGGCGCCCTTGACCGTCGGCAGCGTCGCCTCGAGTGCGGCCGTTGAGCGAATCGCCACCGGCTCACCGCCGGCCCGTCGCACGCCGTCGCCGAGGCGGGTCGCCCAGATCAGGTCGTCGGCCACGACCGCGATCCGCGGGCGGCCGAGGTCGGTCGTGTCGGTCACCCGAGCGCAGCGACGATGTGCCTGAAGACGTCCGCCGCCGACACGACCGCGGTGGGCCGGCCCTTCGCGTCGACCACCGGCACGTGCCGGAAGCCGCCCACGGCCATCTTGTGGATCGCGACCGCGAGGCGGTCGTCGGGCCGGAGGACGACCGGGTCGCGCGTCATGACGTCGCGCACCGCGGCGGTCGCGGCCTTGCCGGCCACCTTCACCACGGCGTCGCGGTCAGTGAAGATCCCGACCAGGCGGTCACCGTCGCACACCAGCAGGCAGTCGGTCCCGACCTCGTGCATCCGGCGGACCGCGTCCGAGACGGGCAGCGCGGGGTCGACGAGGTTCGGCTCGCCCACGCCCAGGGCGTCGAGGTGGCTGCCGAGGATCGTGTCGCGGAACTCGATCGCCGGCTGCGGGACGTCGGACGCCGCGAGGTCGGCGCCACAGTTGGCGCAGGTGTCCTCGCCCTCAAAGTTGTCGTGACGGCAGACCGGGCAGAGCATCGGCGGTCCCCGGCTACTCGACGACCCAGGTCTCGCCGGCGAGCAGGGCCTTGGCGATGTCGCCCTCACCCGACTTCTCGATCGCCTGCTGGATCTGGGACTCCATCAGGTCCGAGTGCGTCGGCTGGCTGACGTCGCGCAGGACCCCGACCGGCACCGGGAACTCCGGCCAGAACATGCGCGACAGGATCAGCGCGAGGTAGGGGTCGTCGCCGTGCGCGTCGTGGACGAGCAGGTCGTCCTCGGTGATCCCGTCCTGCCCGATCGTGACGACCTCGGGGTGGAGGCCGCGGAGGCGGATGCCCTTGTCGCGCTCCTTGCCGAAGATCATCGGCTTGCCGTGCTCCAGCACGAGCATCCGGTCGTCGCGGACGTCGCGCTCGGTGAAGTCGCGCCACGCCCCGTCGTTGAAGATGTTGCAGTTCTGGAGGACCTCCACGAACGACGCCCCACGGTGCCGCCCGGCGGCCTCGAGCGTGTGCTGGAGGTGTTCGGTGTGGGTGTCGACGGCCCGGGCGACGAACGTCGCCTCGGCGGCCAGCGCAACCGTCAGCGGCATCATCGGCCGGTCGATCGACCCCATCGGTGTCGACTTCGTCCGCTTCCCGAACTCCGAGGTCGGGGACGTCTGGCCCTTGGTCAGCCCGTAGATCCGGTTGTTGAACATGATCATCGTGAGGTCGACGTTGCGGCGCATCGAGTGCAGCAGGTGGTTGCCGCCGATCGAGAGCGCGTCGCCGTCGCCGGTGATGACCCACACCATCAGGTCCGGGCGGGCGGCCTTGAGGCCCGTCGCGAGCGTCGGCGCCCGGCCGTGGATGGTGTGGAAGCCGTAGGTGTTCATGTAGTACGGGAGCCGGCCCGAGCAGCCGATGCCCGAGATGAACACGATGTTCTCCTTGGGCACGCCGAAGTCGGGCATGACCTTCTGGGTCTGGGCCAGGATCGAGTAGTCGCCGCAGCCCGGGCACCAGCGAACCTCCTGGTCGGATACGAAGTCCTTCCGGGTGAGCGCGATGGGTTCCACGGCGGCAGGGGATTCGGTCATCGGTTTCGCCTCAACTCCCCAGGATCCGTTCCGCTTCGTCGACCAGCTCCTGGATCCGGAACGGCTTGCCGCGGACCTTGTTGTAGCTGATGGCGTCGACGAGGTAGGTCGCCCGCAGGAGGAGCGCGAGCTGGCCGAGGTTGATCTCGGGGATCAGGATCGTGCGATAGCGCGACAGGACCTCGCCCGTGTTGGCCGGGAACGGGTTCAGGTACCGCATCTGGGCGTGGGCGACCGACTGGCCCTGGGCGAGCAGCCGTTCGACGGCGCTGCGGATCGCCCCGTAGGTCGATCCCCAGCCCAGGATCAGGAGATCCCCGTTGTCCACGCCGAACGTCTCGAGCGGCGGGATGTCGCGCGCGATCCCGGCCACCTTCTGCGCCCGCAACAGCGTCATCCGGTGGTGGTTCTCGGGGTCGTAGCTCACGTTGCCCATGCCATCGGCCTTCTCGAGGCCACCGATGCGGTGCTCGAGGCCCGCGGTGCCGGGGACGGCCAACGGCCGGGCGAGGGTCTCGGGGTCGCGCGAGTACGGCAGGAACGGTCCGTCGCCCTTGGTGGCGTTGGGCACCGAGATGTCGGGCAGCGTGTCGAGCGACGGCACCTGCCAGGGCTCCGCGCCGTTGGCGACGAACGCGTCCGAGAGGTACACCACCGGGGTCATGTACTTGAGCGCGATGCGCGCCGCCTCGAT
>DATDJA010000524.1:0-6238 GCA_036520795.1 Candidatus Limnocylindrales bacterium | reverse complement strand
GACAGCGGCAGCCCGGACGCGATGCCCTTGGCCATGACCAGGATGTCGGGCTCCACGTTCCAGTGGTCGACGGCGAACAGCTCGCCCGTGCGCCCGAACCCCGTCTGGACCTCGTCGGCGATGAGCAGGATCCCGTGCTGGGTCGCGATCTCGCGCAGCCGGGGCAGGAACGTTGGCGACGGGACGATGTAGCCGCCCTCGCCGATGACCGGCTCGACGATGATCCCGGCCACCTTGTCGGGGTAGACGAGCTGGTGGAACAGCAGGTCGAGCTGGTCCTCCCAGTCGCAGGTGCAGGCCGACGGGTCGTGGGAGCCGCCGGTGGCGCGGTAGCAGTACGGATAGGCCGCGTGGTAGACAGAACCCGGCAGCGGCTCGAACGCGCCACGGTAGACGTCCTTCGCGGCGGTCAGCGCCATCGCCTGGCCGGTCCGCCCGTGGAAGCCGTAGCGGAACGCGATGATCGCGGGCCGCCCCGTCGCGACGCGGGCGAGCTTGACGGCCGCCTCGACGGCCTCGGCCCCCGAGTTGGACAGGAAGGCGGACCACGGGCCGCCGGGCCGCAGGTGTGCGAGCCGGTCATACAGGCGGAGCCCCGGCTCGTGGTACACGATGTTCTGCTGACCGTGCAGGAGCTTCGCGGCCTGGGCCTGGACCGCGGCCACGACGCGCGGATGGGCGTGGCCGGTGTTGGCCACGCCGATCCCCGCCGTGTAATCGAGGTACCGCTCGCCGTCGGTCGTCACGAGCCACGAGCCCTCGCCACGGTCCACGATCAGGTTGGTGATCCGGCCCCAGACGGGCGGGACCACGGAGCGATCGGGCAGGGGAGTGGCAGCCGCGCCCGGGCGGGCGTCCGTGTCGGAGATGGCGGTCATCGGCTTCTCCCTTGCGCGGCTGGCGGGGTCGTCCTCGTGCTCAGTCCGTGACGCCGTAGGTCGCGGCGGCCTTGGCCGCCTCGCGGGCCGCGATCTGCTGGTCGCGACGCTCGTTGCGCCGCTCCCACAGCGTGCTCAGGGCGACGAGGCCCACGGCGCCCACGAAGACCATGGTGCCGATCACGTGCACCTGCGGCGGCAGGTTGTTCTTGATGCTCGCCCAGACCCAGATCGGGAAGGTCGACGCGGTGCCCGAGGTGAAGTTGGTCACGATGAAGTCGTCGATCGAGAGCGAGAACGCGAGCAGGGCGCCGGCCATGATGCCCGGCAGGATCAGCGGGAAGGTCACCTTCCAGAAGGTCGCCCACGGCGAGGCGCCCAGGTCCATCGCCGCCTCCTCGAGGTGACGCGGGAACCCCTGCATCCGGGCACGCACCGTCACGACCACGAAGCTGATGCAGAACATGATGTGGGCGATCAGGACCGTCTGGATCCCGAGCGGGAACAGCGCCCCGCCGGTGAGCGTCTTCCAGGGCTCGTTCGCGGAGCCCACGAACAACGTCAGGAGGCTGGCGCCGAGCACGATCTCCGGGGTCGCCATCGGGATGAAGATGAACAGGCTCGTGCCCATCTGGCCACGGAACCTGTAGCGCGACAGCGCGAGCGCGATCAGTGTGCCGAGGATCGTGGCGACGAGCGTCGCGACCGTGGCAACGACGAGGCTCGTGACGATCGCCGCCTGCAGGCCGGGCCGTCCGAACGGGTTCTCCCAGGCCGCCATGGAGAACTGGCCCCACACGAAGTTGAACCTGCCGGGCGGGTCGTTGAACGAGAACGCGATCATCACGAGGATCGGCAGGATCAGGTAGAACAGCGCGAAGGCGACGAAGACCGGGACGAGCCAGCGGTCGAGGAACTTGGTCGCGCGCTTGACAGTCCCGACGCCGCCAGTCGCGGTCTGCTGCATCGTGGTCGGAGCCGAGCTCATCCCGCACCCCCTGTGAGCTCGTCGCTGCCGAGCGCCCTCGCGTAGGCGAAGATCGCGATCAGGATGCCGGCCATCAGCAGGAACGAGAGGGCAGCCGCGGTCGGGTAGTCGTTCTGGGCGAGAAACCGGTTCTGGATCACGTTCCCGATCATCTGCGTCTTCGGGTTGCCCAGGAGCTCGGCGTTGACGTAGTCGCCGATGGCAGGGATGAAGGTGAGGATCACCCCCGCGAAGATGCCCGACAGGCTGAGCGGGAACACGACCTTGGTGAACGACTCCGAGATCAGCAGGGTCGCGATCGTGGCGCCGATCAGGGCGCCGATGGCGGCGACGACGGCGATGTTGAGGGCGCGGTCAAGGCTCAGGGGCAGGTAGCTGAGCCCGGCCATCACCCCCACCGCCAGCACGGCACCCGCGATCCCGCCGATGAGCGCGCCGCCCTGGCGTTGCGGGCCTGCATACAGGTCCTGCGCGGCCTCGATCAGCCGTCGGTCGATCTTCTCCAGCGACACGTACAGCGGCAGGACCATGAATGGCAGGAACTGGTACGTCAGCCCGGACACGACCGCGAGCGGCGTCCCGAGGACGCTGAAGTTGTCGGGCACGATGCCCAGCACGTCGCGGATGATCGAGAGGAACGCCCCGTCGTTGCCCAGGATGATCTTCCACGAGATCGTGCGGATCAGGAAGCTCGTGAAGAACGGCGCGATGACCAGGAACAGCAACAGGTTCTTGTAGCGGCCGCCTCGGAACGCGATCCCGTAGGCGAGCGGGTAGCCGATGAGGAGGCAGAACAGCGTCGCCAGCCCGCCGTAGATGAGCGAGTTCGCGAACTGATCGGGGAAGTCGGTCAGCGCGTCGGCGTAGTTGCTGAAGGCCCAGGTGAACTCATACTGCTGGGTCAGGCCGCTGCCCGCCCCCTTCGTCGAGAGCGACATCAGGAACATCTGGATGTTGGGCAGGACGAAGAAGATCGCGAGCCACAGGAGGCCCGGCAACAGCAGCAGGTATGGGATCAGCCAGCGGTGGCGGGTCACGCTTCGCGAGTCCTCACAGGTCGGCTGGGCTGCGCTAGACGCCGCTCAGGTCGGCGTACAGCTCGTTCATCTTTGCGGCGGTCGGCTCGTCCCAGATCGGCTGGGGATGCTGCTTCGCGAGCACCTCGGGGGGCGGGAAGAGCAGGGGATTGGTGGCGGCGTCGGGGTCGAGCGCCTTGATCGCCTCGGCAACGCCCTTGACCGGTGAGACGTAGTACACGAACGCGGCGATCCGGGCGGCCCGGTCGACGTCGTAGACCCAGTCGATCATCAGCTCGGCGGTGTACTTATGCTGCGCACCCTTGGGGATGATCATGTTGTCGGTCGCGATCAACGAGCCCTCTTCGGGGTACACGAACCGGTCGTCGTCCCCGCCCGACGAGGCGAGGTCGCCGGACCAGACGAAGGCCGCCCAGGTGTCGCCGCTGGCGAAGTCCTGCAGGTAGGCGTTGCCGGTGAACTTGCGGATGTGCGCGCTGTCCACGTAGGGCTTGAGGAAGTCGTGGACGACCTGGCCGTCCTCGACGGTCATCGCCTCGGCCGGCGTCGCCGATGCCTTGCCCTGGGCCTGGAGCATGAGGTGGACCAGGGGGAACGAGTCGTGCGGGTCCGAGAGGAGCGTGACCTTGCCCGCGAACGCCGGGTCGAACAGGTCGGCGATCTTGGTGAGCTCCCGCTGTGTCGACCCGACGTTGAAGCCCACCCCGGTCGAGAACGACTGCCACGGAAAGTGGAAGTCGAAGTTCGGATCCCAGGGGAACCCGGCGAGCTCGTCGCGGACGTTGGCGACGGCAGTCGGCGTGTTGTTGTGGTCGATCTTCTCGGCCCACCCGGCCGCCACGACGCGAGACGCCATCCAGTCGGTAAGGACGATCAGGTCCCAGCCGGTGTCGAGGCCCGCGGACAGCTGGGGCGCGATCGTCCCCATGAACGACTCGTTCTCGTCGACCGCGTTCTGGTAGTTGACCTCCACCGCGTACTTGGCGGCGAACTCGTCCAGGGTCGGCGACGGGAGGTCGTACTCGTCGTCGTCCGTGCCGAGCTCGCCGTCGGGCCCGGGCACGGTCGTGAGGTCGATGTATGCGTCCCAGTTGGCGAAGTTGAGCGGACCGGTCGGGGTCTGGGCAACGGGCGCGCTGGCGCTGCCCTCGGCGGTGGCGGCCGCGGTCGGCACGGGCGCGGGCGTCGGCCCGAGAGCGGTCGATGGCGCGGGGGTCGCGGCCGGCGGCTTGCTGCCGCCCGACGTGGCGGCGATGAACGCGGCGACGCCACCGACGGCGACGACCGCCCCGCCGATCAGGAACGCGCGCCGGGAGGTACTCCGAGGCGGCGGGACCGCGGCCGCGGCACCCGCAGCGCCGACGACGGCCGCCGTGACGACGTCGGGCGGCGGCGCGCCGCCACCCTCGACGGCGAACGTGTGGTCAGGCGACCAGGTCAGGACGACCTCTTCGCCGGGCTCCCACAGCTCCGCGCGCGTGGCGCGCTCGACGTTCTGCTCGTAGACGGTGACCGTGCCGCCGCCACGGGTCTCGACGACGTAGCTGGTCGAGACGCCCAGATACGACGCGTCGCGGACGACCCCGTGCAGCTGGTTGAAGCCGGCGGGTACGTCCTCCGCGGGCTCGCGGAGGCGGATCTTCTCGGGCCGCACCCCGACCTCGTACTTCTCGATGCCCTCGGTGAGCGACGACGGGACACGGATGATCGTGCCGTCGGCCAGCTTGCACACCGAGTAGGCGCCATCGACCGAGCCGTCGTGCGTGGTCGCGAGGAGGTTGCTCACGCCGAGGAACCCGGCGACGAACCGCGTCCGAGGTCGCTCGTACAGGCTCGCGGGATCGGCGAGCTGCTCGTACTTGCCCTTGTTCATGACGGCGATGCGATCGGACATCGTCATCGCTTCTTCCTGGTCGTGGGTCACGAAGATGAACGTGATCCCGACCTCCTGCTGGATGCGCTTCAGCTCGACCTGCATCTGCTTGCGCAGCTTCAGGTCGAGGGCTCCCAGCGGCTCGTCGAGGAGGAGCACCGACGGGCGGTTGATGAGCGCGCGCGCGAGCGCGACCCGCTGCGCCTGGCCGCCCGAGATCTGGGTCGGCTTGCGGTGCTCGAACCCCGGCAGCTCGACCAGCTTGAGCATCTCGCCGACGCGCTGCCGGACCTCGGCCTCAGCCGTCTTCGTGCGGCGCAGGCCGAACGCGACGTTCTCGAAGATCGACAGGTGGGGGAACAGCGCGTAGTTCTGGAAGACCGTGTTGACGTGGCGCTTGTACGGCGGCAGCCACGTCACGTCCTGACCCTGGAGCTCGATCAGCCCGGACGTCGGCTGTTCGAAGCCGCCAATCATCCGCAGGGTCGTCGTCTTGCCGCAGCCAGACGGACCGAGGAGGGCGAAGAACTCGCCCTTCAGAACATCGAGGTCGATGTGGTCGACGGCGAGCGAATCGCCGTAAGCCTTCGTGACCTGGACGAGGCGGACGTCGACGTCTTGCACCGGTGCGAACGCTCCTGCAGCGGGGAGGCCGATGGTGGCGCGATGGGCTGGGCAGGCCCGGCGGCGGTGACGGTCCCCTCGCCGACTCCCAACGGTTCGCACGATAGGGGCGTGCACAAGGGGTGTCAAATGCACGAACCGGGCGCGGTTTGGCCCGATTCGCGTGCGAGATTCGCACATCCGGGCTGCGCCAATCGCGCCAATTCGCAGCGGCGCGGCGAGAGACCCGCTGGCCGGCGACGCGGCCCATCACGCCCAGCCGGCCGATCTCGATCGCGAGCGGCAGGGCGAGGGTACGATGACGGCCATGAGCACCATCACCGAGGCCGCGGTCCTCGACGCCCTCCGCACCGTCCAGGAGCCAGAGCTCGGCGGCGACCTCGTCGCCCGGAACATGATCAAGGACCTGGTGATCGACGGCGCCGACGTGGCGCTCACCATCGAGCTGACGACGCCCGCCTGTCCGCTCAAGGACCAGATCGAGTCCGAGGTCCGGCTGGCACTCGATCCCGTCGGTGTCGAGGGCCTCGCGATCGCGTGGGGAGCGACAGTGCGCCGCGCCACGCCGCGCACACCCGAGCAGATCCTCCCCGGCGTGAAGAACGTGATCGCCGTGGCATCGGGCAAGGGCGGCGTCGGCAAGAGCACGGTCAGCGTCAACCTCGCGGTCGCGCTCGCGCGGGCAGGGGCGGCCGTGGGACTGCTGGACGCCGACATCACCGGGCCCAACATCCCCATGATGCTCGGCGTCGAGGGCCAGCCCACGTCGAACGCCGACAACAAGATCGTGCCGCTCGAGCGACACGGCGTGAAGGTGATCTCGATCCAGTTCTTCGTC
>DATDJA010000523.1:0-5204 GCA_036520795.1 Candidatus Limnocylindrales bacterium | reverse complement strand
GGCCCCGGGTAGTCGGCGACCCAGGAGATGCTCCACATCCGCGGCGGGTCCGTCGCCAGCCTCGCCTGGTAGGTGGCGAAGTCCATCGTCGCGTAGTCGATCGTCACGCCCAGGTTCTGCTCGAGCATCGTCACGATGCCCTGGTCGTAGCCCGCACCGTTGGCGATGAACGAGATCGGCCCGAGGTCGGCGCCACTCGCATAGCCGGCCTGCGCCAGCAGCGCCCTGGCCCCCGCCGGGTCGTACGCCGGCATGAAGTCGCCCTCCGGAGCGCCGGGCATCCCGGCCGGCACCATCCCGGTGGCGGCGACCGAGGACCCGGGCTCATCGAGCGCCGCCAGCCGCCGCCAGTCGACCGCCTTCGCGAACGCCTGGCGGACGAGCGGGTCGTCGAACGGCGGCTCCCGGGTGTCGAATCCGTAGTACGTCACCGACAGCGAGTCGCTGCTCCGGAGGGACGGGCCGAGGTCCCGGTCGTAGGCGATCCAGCCGGCGTCGAGGAACCCGATCGGCACGACGTCGGCCCGGCCCTCGACGAAGGCGTCGACGGGGCTCGCGCCCGCCAGCGTCGTGAGCATGCGAACGGTGTCGATCGCGGGCTTGCCCGCCCAGTAGCGCGGATTCGCCGCCAGCACCCAGGCGTCCTCCTCGATCCGCTCGAGGGTGTAGCCGCCGCTGCCCACGAGGGTGCCGGGGTCGGGTGCGATCTCGCCGTCGCCCACGCTCGGCGGCACGACCGCGAACGGCGCGCTGGACACGATCGTCGGCAGGTCTCCGCCGCCGCGCTCGAGGTCGACGACGACGGTCCGGTCGCCATCGGCGTGCACGCCGAGCGTCGTGACGTCCGTCGATGCGCCGCTGAGCAGGTCGCGGGCGCCGGCGACGTCGGCGATGAGCGAGGCCAGCGGCGACGCATTGCCGGGCGTGAACAGGCGGCGCCAGCTGTGGACGACGTCGTTGGCGGTGAGCGGCGTCCCGTCGCTGAACACCAGGTCATCCCGGAGCGTGAACGTGACGCGGCGCCCGCCGTCCTCCACGGTCCACGACTCGGCCAGGGCCGGCCGAACGACCAAGGACGGGTCGATGGTGGTGAGGGTCTCATAGAGCTGGCTGATGGTCGAGGCGCTGCCGAGGTCCCCGTGACGCGCCGGGTCGATCGAGGCGGGTTCGCCGTTGACGATCGTGACCGTCCCCGGGTCCGCGGCCGCGACCGGGTCCGGGCTTTCGCCGGCGGCGGGCCACAGGCGGATCGCCATCGCAAGGACCACGAACACCGCGATCACGCCCAGGATCGCCCTGCGCTGACGCGATGGCGCCGACTCGGGCCCGGCAGGCCGGCCCCAGTCCGACCCGACCGGGGGGTCGAACGTCGAGAACGCCACCGGAGGCGGAGGGGGCGCGGGTGGCAGCTGGGCTGGAGGCGCGGGCGGATGCGCTGGGATCGGGAGGTCCGATTTACGTTCCGTCAGGTCGTCCGCCACCAGGCCTCCTCCGGCAGGGACGGATCCGGCCGTTGCGCGTCGAGCAGCCGTTCCACCGGGATCGGGAGGCGCGGCCTCGCTGACCACGCGTAGCCACTGCCGGAGAACCCGGTGAGCAGAGCCACGATGCAGACCCAGCGACGCACGGCGGGAGTATACGGGCGGGTCGCCGGAAGCCCCCGGAACGGCCGCCGTACGATGGTCGGGTGACCGGACCCGCCCTGCGTAACACACTGTCGCGCCGCGTCGAACCCGTGCGCGTCCCGGACGACGCGCCCGTGCGGATGTACACCTGCGGGCCGACGGTCTACCGCTGGGCCCACGTCGGCAACTTGCGCAGCTACCTGTTCGCGGACCTGATCCGGCGGACGCTGCTCTACCACGGCATCCCGGTCCTCCACGTGAAGAACATCACGGACGTCGGGCACCTGCGCGACGAGCGGTTCGATCGGGGCGAGGACCGGATGCTGGTCGCGGCGGGCCTCGAGTCGAAGACGACCGCCGAGATCGCCGACGCCTACGAGGCGGGCTTCCACGCGGACGAGGCGCTGGTCAACATCCTGCCCGCGCACGTCTTCCCGCGGGCGACCGAGCACATCGACGACATGCTCGAGCTCGCCGGACGCCTCGAGTCCCTCGGTCACGCCTATCTCTCGTCCGCCGGCAACCTCTACTACGCCGTCGACTCGTTCCCTGGGTATGGCGCCCTGTCGGGCAACACGCTCGACAGCCTGCGCGCCGGCCACCGGCACGACGTCGAGCCCGACAAGCGCGAGCACGCGGACTTCGCGCTGTGGAAGGCCGCGGGCGAGGGCCGGATCCTGCGCTGGCCGAGCCCGTGGGGTGACGGCTTCCCCGGCTGGCACCTCGAGTGCTCCGCGATGGCCCTCCGCTACCTGGGCCCCGACTTCGAGATCCATACGGGTGGCATCGACAACATCTTCCCCCACCACGAGGACGAGATCGCCCAGTCGACGCCGATCACCGGCGGCCCGCCGGTCCGCCACTGGGTGCACGGAGAGCACCTCCTCGCCGCCGGCCGGAAGATGGCGAAGTCGACCGGCAACTTCGAGCGGGTCACCGAGCTGCGCGACCGGGGCATCGATCCCCTCGCCTTCCGCTATCTCACCCTGACGGTCCGCTACGGCCGCAAGCTCAACTACTCGGACGCGTCGATCGACGCCGCGGCGGCCGCACTGTCGTCGCTGCGGGCGCACCTGGCCGCCCTGGGTCCCCCACCCGCCGATGGACCATGGGTGGCGCCGGCCGTCCTCCGGGCCGGTTTCGCGGGAGCGCGGCCGCGCGGCGTCGCCGATGGGGTGGCCGGTCACCAGGCCGGGTCGCCCCTCGCGGCCGAATCGCGGGCTTTCTCGATCGCCGACCGTGCCGGCTCCCCGACCGCTCCCCTGTCCCCGCCCGGGCGCCGGCTCCACGACCGGTTCGTTGCGGCGATCGACGACGACCTCGACCTGCCGGCCGCGCTCGCGGTCGTGCGCGAGACCGTCAGGACTGACCTGCCATCGAACGAGCGGCGCTGGCTCGTGCTGGACGCGGACCTGGTGCTCGGGCTTGACCTCGACCGGGCGTGGGACCCCGCCGCCGGGGCTGCGACCGACACGGGCGCCGACGACCTTCCGGCCGGGGCGGCACCGATCCTGGAGGCACGATCCGCGGCGCGGGCGGCGCGCGACTGGGCACGGGCGGACGCCCTGCGCGACGAGCTGGCGGCGATGGGCATTGAGGTGGTCGACGGCCCGGACGGGACGACCTGGCACCGCCGCCCTAGCTGAGGGGGGCGCCCTCCAGCAGCAGATCGCGGCGCGTCGCGAAGCGCTTGAGCAGCCGATAGAAGTTCCGCTTCGAGAGCCGGTCGCGCTCCGCCTCGGGCAACGCCGTCCAGCCCCGGTGCTCGTGCCGCACGAGCACGACGCCGCTGACGCACACGGCACGTCGGGGTCGCGGCATCGACCCCAGGTCCACGATCACCTCGGGCCCGTCGCCGTCGCCATCGTCGTCATCGCCGTCGTCGGCCGCGAACGGATCGCGGAGGACGAGGCTCCACCAGATGTCGAGGTTGCGGTAGTACGCGAAGTGCTCGTCGAGCGGACCCCGCGGGAGATAGTCGGCGCGGCGGAACGCCTGCGCGTAGCCCTCGATCGCGACGACATCCACCGTGCCAGCGGGCGGCTCCTCGAACGTCCGGAGATCGTCCGAGACGAGCCCGAACGGCCCGGCAACCGCCACCGACGGGTCGTCGAGGGCCGCCACCAGCGGCGTGACGAGGTCCCCGGCGGGCTCGACGCTGGTGTCCACGACCACGACGACAGGCCCGGCGGCGCGCCGGATCCCGGCGTTGAGCGCCGTGGCGTGGCCCAGGCGCGTGCTCGTCCAGACCACCTCGAGCCCGACGCCGGTTGATCCGGTCCCCGCTGCCTCGAGCTCGGCCAGGGCGTCCGACTGGGCCTCGGACGGACCGTTCGCGACGACGATGACCTGCGTTCCCGCCGGCGATCGCCCCGCGAATGCCTCGACCGTCCGCGACACGTCCGCGGGCCAGTCCGTCGCGACCAGCACGACCGACGCGAACCCGACCGGCGCCTCGTCGAGGCGCGACGGCACGGACGCGCTGGTGCCATAGCGCGTGACCCCGGCTTCGACGAGGTCCGGCGCCGCGGCCCGCTCCAACGAGTACAGCGAGGCCGCGTCGAGGACCTTCCAGCCCGCGGCCTCGATCTCGGCCCGCAGCGCGTCGGCGGTCGTCCAGTCCTTCGCCCGGCGGGCCGCCGCGCGCGCGTCGGCGAGTGCGCGAACCTCGGCGGGCGCCTCGTCCTTGGCCATCCCCCCGAGGATACCGGGAGGGCCGTCAGTTGCCGCCGAGCGGGTTGATCTCGGACTTCTTGCCGCCGTAGGCGAAGAACAGCAGGTCGGTCATCTCGAAGGTCGTGGCGTTACGACCGAGGGTCGGGTGCCAGGTCGGGTCGCGCAGGATCGAGAACCGGCTGCCCTCGATCGCCCGGTGGAACGTCTCGGCGACGATGCGTCCCCCCACCCCGCGCAGCCGGCCGTTGTTCAGCTCCGCCTCGCGCAGGATGTAGAACCACAGCGGCGTGTTGGCGGCGAGCGCGTCCTTCTCCGTCGACGTCAGCTTGTCGAGGCTCGCGCCGCCGTTGCCGTCGATGATCTCGGCCTTGGTGAGCGGCGTGACGCTGACCCCGAGGGCGTTGAGCTTGGTGGCCATCTGCTGACCACTCGCCAGCTTCACCATCGAGCCCCGGGTCAGGTTGCGGAACGCGAGGTTGCGTCGCAGGTCGCCGAACGGGATCGAGTTCTGCCCGCCGAAGACGCGTGGCGGGAGGTTCCCCAGCGGGTCGGTGATCCGCGTGTCGATGCGCCGGGCCCTGTTGACGTTGCTCGCGGGGGCCAGGTTCGGGTGCCCTCCGGCGGCGAAGTCGTAGATCCGGCGGAAGTCGGCCACCCAGCTGGAGATCAGGCGGATCTCCGCCCCGAGGTCGCCGCCCAGGCCAGAGAACTGGAACATGTACTCCAGCCCGCCGCTCGTTCCCGGGAACTCCCGGTTCCAGTTGTAGGTCCGCCGGACCATGCTGTGGCCAAGGCGGAACGCGGCCACCGAGAACTCGACGGGCATGGTCGGCACGGAGTCCGGTGACGCGGCGGGCTCGACCAGCTTGCGGCCGTTGGTGAACACGTCGTCGAGAACCGACG
>DATDJA010000522.1:0-4623 GCA_036520795.1 Candidatus Limnocylindrales bacterium | reverse complement strand
GCACCCGGCTGACGCCCTGACGGAGCGCCTCGGGCTTCCCGTCCGCGATCGCGACCTGCTGGCCCAGGCGCTGATCCACAGCAGCTGGCTGCACGAGCATCCCGACGCCGCGCAGGGCCACAACGAGCGCCTCGAGTTCCTGGGTGATGCCGTTGTGAGCCTCGCCGTGTCCGAGGCCCTGTACAAGCGCCATCCGGCGGACGACGAGGGTGTCCTGTCGGCGCGTCGCGCCGCGATCGTCAGCACGCCCGGCCTCGCGAGGCTGGCGGCCCGCATCGAGCTCGGCTCGTTCCTGATGCTGGGCGAGGGCGAGGCCCAGCGCGGCGGCCGCGTCCGGCCGTCGCTGCTCGCCTCGGCGTTCGAGGCGCTGGTTGGCGCCATCTACCTCGACCTCGGCTGGGAGGCGGTCCGCGACTGGATCGGCGAGCTCGCCGCGGACGAGCTTGCTGCCGACCACGCGATCACGGCGCTCAAGAGCCCCAAGAGCCGGCTCCAGGAGCACACGCAGCGGACCACCGGGGAGCGGCCGGTCTACCGCCTCGTCGAAGCCGTCGGGCCGGACCACGAGAAGCAGTTCCAGATCGAGGTCGAGGTCGAGGGGCGGACGCTCGGGGTCGGCGAGGGGCCGTCGAGGCGGATCGCGGAGACATCCGCGGCCGCACAGGCGCTCGAGGTGCTGCGCAGCGAGCGCGCGGCGTCGCGCGCGGCGCGGACGGCGGCGGCGGCGGACGACGTGGCGGAGAGCTCGGGGGCCGACGGATCGTGAGCGCCCCCGCACGCCTGCTCGGCCTCCGCGTCCAGGGGTTCAAGTCGTTCGCGGAGCGGACGCTGGTCGAGTTCGGGCCCGGCATCAGCGCCATCGTCGGCCCCAACGGCTCGGGCAAGTCCAACCTCGCCGACGCGCTCCGCTGGGCGCTGGGCGAGCAGGGCCGGTCGCTCCGGATCCGCCGTTCCGAGGACGTGATCTGGGCCGGCTCCGAGCGGCGCTCGGCACAAGGCATGGCCGACGTCACGATCGTCCTCGACAACGGCGACGCGCTGCTGCCGGTCGAGTACAGCGTGGTCGAGCTCGGCCGGCGCCTGTATCGCTCGGGCGAGAACGACTACCTGCTCAACCGCCAGCGGGTCAGGCTGCGCGACCTCGTCGACCTCCTTGACAGCGCGAACCTGGCCGAGAACGCGTTCCTGTTCATCGGGCAGGGCATGGTCGACCAGGCGCTCGCGCTCCGTCCGGAGGAGCGCCGTCCGCTGTTCGAGGAGGTCGCCGGCGTCCGCCGTCACGAGCGCCGCCGGCGCAAGGCCGAGGAGCAGCTCGCCGAGGCCGAGGGGAACCTCGCCCGCGTCGAGGACATCCTGGCCGAGCTGCGCCCACAGGCCCGGCGCCTGGGCCAGCTCGCGGAGCAGCAGGCGACGCGGCTCACGGCCGGCGAGGAGCTGGCGGCGGCGCTGATCGTCGCCGCCCACGGGCGCTGGCACGAGGCGGCGACCCGCGCGTCCGCGGCCGAGCGCGGTCGGGATGCGCTGCGTGCGGAGAGCAGCGCCGCGCTCGAGGCGCTTGAGCAGGCCGAGTCCGAGGTGTCGGACATCGCGTCGTCCATGGCGGCCCGATCGGAGCTCGAACGGGAACGCCGGGCGACCTACGAGGCGGCCCGTGTCGAACGGACGGGACTGGGGCTACGGGAGGCGCGAGCCCTGGGCGACATCGAGGCCGCGGCACGCGACCGCGCCCGGATCGAGCGCGAGCGAGCGGCGGCCGAGGCCGAGTTGGACGCGCATCGCCGGGGACTCGCCCAGCCGGTCCCCGAGCCCGACCTCGCCCTCGAGGCGTCCCTCGCGGACGCCGACCGGGCGCTTGCCGAGGGCCTGGCCGAGCTGGGGGCGCTCCGGGCGGCCACCCGCGCCCGCGGTGACGAGCTCGCGGCCGTCCGACGCGCCGAGGATGCCCGCACGGCCGAGGCGGAGACCGCCCGCCGGCGCCATGACGACCTCGTCCGCCGCGCCGCCGACGAAGCGCAGCGGGCCACCGAGGCCGAGGGAGGCCGCTCCGGCCTGGAGGAGGCACTCGCGACCGCACGATCGGCGTACGTCGCTGCCCAGGAGGCCGAGGCCGGGGCCGTGCAGGCCAGGGACGAGGCGCGGCTGGCCGTCGACGCCGCCGAGGGGGCGCGCCGGGCCGCCTCGGAGCGCGCAGCGAAGGGCGGCAGCGCGCTGGCGGCCGCGGCTGGCCGGCTCGAGGCGCTCGAGCGCCGTCTGGCCGACGAGGAGGCGCGCGGGATCGCGAAGGCGGCGCGCAAGGTCGGCGGCCGGCGGGTCGACGAGGAGCTCGGCGTGGACCCGGTGCTCCGGGCGGCGGTCGAAGCCGCGCTCGGCGAGCTGGCGCGCGCCTATGTCGTGGAGCAGGCGGCTGCCGGGGGCCTCGGCGCCGAACGCGGACGGCTGGCGGTCCGGGAGCGCATCGACGCCGCAGATCGGGTGCCCGGTGGCGGCACGCCGGCCGAGCTGCGACGGCTCGACGAAGCCCTCGCGACCACGGGTGGGGGACACCTTCGAGACGCGATCCGCCGCGATGCCGGGGGCGCGGCACGGGCGCTGCTCGACCGGGCGGTGTGGGTTCCGGACCTCGCCGCCGCCCTGCGCCTGCAGCCGCTGCTCCCGCTCGGCTGGCTGGTCGCGACGCGCGACGGTGAGGCCGTCCTGGACGCCTTCTCGATCCGCGTCGGCCGGGGCGATGCCCCGCTCGAGGCGCGAGCGGAGGCCGATCGGCTGGGCCGCGAGGTGGACGCCCTTCGCCAGGAGGCGACCGAGGCGGAACGCGAGATGGCGTCGGCCGATGCTGCGGTCGCCGAGGGCCGCCGCGCGCTCGAGGCCGCCAGGAGCCGGGAATCGGAGGCATCGGCGGCGCGCCGGCGGTCGGAGGAGGCCGAGCGGGGCGCGGGGCGGGCGCTCGAGGCGTCGGCACGCGAGGCCGCCTGGCACCGCGCCCAGGCCGATCGGCTTGCGGTCGATGTCGAACGCGCGCGCGAGGCGCTCGGGGTGATCGATGGCGCCGGGGCTGCCGACGCACCCCATGCCGTGTCACGCACCGGCGCGGCGGGAGGGCCAGAACCGGACGCGATCGCGGCCTGGGAGGCCCGGCTGGCCGAGCTTCGTGCCCGCCGCGACCGGCTCGCCGCGGACGCCGCGACCCACGACCGGGCGCGACGCGACGCGGATGCCCGCCGGGCCGGTGCCGAGGCCGCGGCCGCGGCGGCGGAACGACGAATCGCGACGGCCGCGGCGGACATCGAGGCGCTCGACCATCGAGAGCGCGCTGCCGCCGACGAGCGAACGGCGGTCGCCGCGGCGCTCGCCGAGACGACGGCCCGCGAGGCGACTGCGCTCAACGCCGTGGAGGCGCTGGTCGCCGACGATCGAGCGGAGCGGACGCACCTCGCCGACGCCGAGCGCGCGGCCACGGCGGCGCGCGAGCGACTCAGGGTCACGGACGACCGGGCCAGGGCGTCCGACGTCGCCGCGATGGAGGCCCGGCTCAACCTCGAAGGCCTCCGGGAGCAGGTGCTCGTCGAGCTGGCGGGCATCGGCGAGGTCGGGATCCGGCACCTCTCCGAGGCCGCGGGGATCGAGCTCGACCCCGACGCCGAGCCGGCGAACGAGGCCGACGGGTCCGCGGAGGGCAGCGCGCTCGAGGCGGCGCTCGAGTCGCTGGCGCCGACGTGGGCCGCCGAACCGCCCGCGGTCGAGCCGCCCACGCCCGGCCGCCTCGCGGTGCTCCGTCGCCGGTTCCACGAGCTCGGGGCGGCGAATCCGTTCGCCGTCGACGAGTACCGGTCGGTCCGCGAGCGCCTCGACGCGCTCGAGGCGCAGCACCGCGACCTGCGCGACGCGATCGGCCGCACCCGGTCGCTGATCGCCGACCTCGACGTCCTCATCGCCACCCAGTTCCGGGCGACGTTCGCGGCGCTCGAGGTCGCCTTCGACGCCCGCTTCCAGCAGCTGTTCGGCGGCGGCTTCGCCAAGCTGTCGCTCACCGACCCCGCCGACCTGTCGTCGACCGGCATCGAGATCACCGCCCGCCCGCCCGGCAAGAAGCCGCAGGCGCTGGGGATGCTCTCGGGCGGGGAGCGGGCGCTGACGGCGGTCGCGCTGCTGTTCGCGATGCTCGAGGTCCGTCCGGCGCCGTTCTGCGTGCTCGACGAGGTCGACGCGGCGCTCGACGAGGCCAACGTGGGCCGGTTCACGGACGCCCTGCGCGGCCTGGCCGAACGGACGCAGTTCATCGTCATCACGCACAACCGCGGCACGATCGAGGTGGCCGACGCGCTGTACGGCGTCACCGTGGGCGACGACTCGGTCAGTCGCGTGATCAGCCTGCGCCTCGACGAGGCCCAGGCCATCGCCGATGATCGCCGGACCGAGGCGCGCGCCGTCCTCGCCGGCGAGCCCGGCTGAACCGGAGTCCCCGTTGCGTGTCCTCCGTCGCGGCCCAGCTGACGCCGACCCCGAACCGCAGCCCGGCGAGCCCGCACCGCAGCCCGCCGACGTGGAGGAGCCGGCTGCCGACGCCTCGTCCGCCGACGACCTGATCGGCGACGAGTGGCGGTCCGCCGACTCACCCGACGACGT
>DATDJA010000521.1:0-9573 GCA_036520795.1 Candidatus Limnocylindrales bacterium | reverse complement strand
CCGGGCGCCATGTCGAAACGCGCCCAGTTCGGCCGGACCGCTTCCATCACGGCCCTCACGCTCCTCGCCGCCTCGCTCGTCGCGGCGTGCGGCGGGGTCGCGCCGGCAACGCATGTGGTGTCGCCCCCGGCCGCCGCTTCGCCCGGCTCAGCCACGCCGTCCCCGACGGCCTCCGCAGCGCTCCCGGCGGACGCCATCGCCCACCCGACCGGCCCCAACGACGTGGTCCTGCGCGCCGGGACCCGCGGCGGCTTCGTCCGCCTGCAAACGGTCATGAGCCGTGTCCCGGAGTTCACC
This sequence comes from Candidatus Limnocylindrales bacterium, assembly GCA_036520795.1. GTDB lineage: Bacteria > Chloroflexota > Limnocylindria > Limnocylindrales > CSP1-4 > CAIXZV01. The sequence goes on along the minus strand of DATDJA010000521.1, from coordinate 9,276 downwards.
CTCTACGGCGACGGGCGCGCCCTCGTGCTCCCGCCGGACGGCGATGCCGCGGGCGACGACCTGCCGGCACTCCGCGAGACCCGTCTCTCGGAGGACGAGGTCCAGGCACTCCTCGCGTACGCGCTGCTCGAGGGCGGGCTGGGAACCGCGCGCGACGCCTACATGGGCGGCAACATGGACGCGCCCTCGACCGTGTTCGACCTCCACGCCGACGGCGCCGACCGCTCGATCCTCGTGACCGGCCTGACCGACGATCCGGCGCCCGGCCCGGACGCCGCCGCGATGCGGGCGTTCGCCGATCTCGTCGCGAAGCTTCGGTCGATCCCGACCGACGCCGACTACGCGTCCGACCGAACCATCGCGTTCATCGCCGAGACCGAGGGCGCGCAGGGCCCCGTCGAGGCGTGGCCCTGGACCGATCTCGCGCCGGCCGACTTCGCCCAGCCGGCGGACGACGCGGCGATCCCGTTCCCGTCGCACATCCTCGACCCGGAGCAGGTCGAGGCGGCCGCCTCGCTCGCCGGCGGTCAGCCCGCCCTGGTCGGCGTGAAGGGGCCCGACGGGCGCACCTACAGCCTGCTCCTTCGCCCGGCCCTCCCCGACGAGGTCCCGGGCGGCTGACCGGCTAGCCCTCCGCCCGCTTCTCCGCCACGGCGGCCGTAGACCGGTAGAAGCCCGCCAGCGCCTCGTTGAACAACGCGGCCCGCCTGGCCGGCACCTCGTGGCCGCAGTCGGGCGCGACGAACAGCCGGGCATCAGGCAGCTGGCGCTTGAGGCCCAGGGCCTGGTCGACGGGGACGAACGTATCCCGATCGCCAACGACGACCAGCGTCGGGGCGTCGATCCGGATCAGCTCCGTCGGCACGAGCAGCCGCTGCTCCGCGACGTCGCGGGCGATCGCCGGCATCAGCCGCTCCCAGGCTCCCGCGCCCTGGACCGGGTCGTGGCGGCGCGAGAGCTCGGCCGCCCACGCGGGGTCCCGCAGGATGAACGCCGGGTCCATCATCCGGCGCGCGACCGAGGCCCGGGGCTCACGCCGCGGCGAGATCCCGATCACGACGAGGGATCGGAGCCGCTCCGGCGAGCGCGCGGCGAACTGGAGCGCCGTGGCCGCGCCCATCGAGAACCCGAGCAGGTGGAAGGTGTCCAGGCCGAGCGCGTCCGTGAAGGCCTCGAGGTCGTCGACGAGCCAGTCGTAGCGGAACCCGTCCGCGGCGTCCCAGCGGGTCGTCGCGTGGCCGCGGGCGTCGGGCAGGTAGCAGGTGAACGTCCGGCGGAGCATTGGCAGCTGGGCGGCGAAGTCCTCGCGTCCGGACGAGCTGGCGCTGTGGAGCAGGACGAGGGGCGGGCCCTCCCCGTCAACGTCGTAGCCGATGTCCAGCCCGTTCGCGGCAATCCGTGCCATCGGGACGTCCGTGCGCATGGCCGCCAGCATATCCACGGCCCGCGTGCGTCCCGGCCGCGCCGTACCATCGTCGCCATGCAAGCCGATCGGTCCGGCGGCGGGGCCGCCACCCCCGCCACCCGCGTCGAGCGCGACTCGATGGGCGAGATGGACGTTCCCGCTGACGCGCTGTACGGGGCGTCGACGCAGCGCGCGGTCCTCAACTTCCCGATCTCCGGCCAGGGGATGCCGCGACGCTTCCTGCGCTCGCTGGCGCTGATCAAGCTCGCGGCGGCCGAGACCAACCAGGCGCTCGGCCTCCTCGAGGCCGCGAGGGCACAGGCGATCGCCGCGGCGGCGCGCGAGGTCGCGGACGGCCGGCACGACGCCCAGTTCCCCATCGACATCTACCAGACGGGCTCGGGGACCTCGACCAACACGAACATGAACGAGGTCGTCGCCAACCTCGCCTCGAACCGCCTCGGCGCCAAGGTCCACCCCAACGACGACGTCAACCGCTGCCAGAGCTCGAACGACGTCATCCCGACGGCGCTCCAGTTGTCTGGCGCCGTCGCGATCGAGGAGGAGCTGATCCCCGCCCTGATCGAGCTCCAGGCGGCCCTCGCGGCGAAGGCCGACGAGTTCTGGGGCGTCGTCAAGACCGGCCGGACCCATCTCCAGGACGCGACCCCGATCCGCCTGGGCCAAGTGTTCGCCGGGTACGCCGGCCAGGCCGAGGAGGCGATCCGGCGGGCGCAGGCCGCCCGCGACGAGCTGCTGACCGTCCCGCTCGGTGGCACGGCCGTCGGGACCGGGATCAACGCCCACCCCGAGTTCGCCGCCCGCGCCTGCATGCGCCTGTCCGAGCTCACGGGCCTGCCGGTCCGCGAGGCCCCGAATCACTTCCACGCCCAGGCGACGCTGGACGCCGTGATCGCGGCGCACGGCGGCCTTCGCGCGATCGCGCTGGGCCTGTGGAAGGTCGCGTCGGACATCCGGCTGATGGGCATGGGCCCCCGCGCCGGCCTCGCCGAGCTCGCCCTGCCCGAGACCCAGCCCGGGTCGTCGATCATGCCCGGCAAGGTGAACCCGGTGATCGTCGAGAGCCTGACGATGGTTGTCGCGCGCGTCGTCGGCAACGACGCCACCATCGCGTTCGGCCAGACGGGGTCGCTGCTCGAGCTCAACGTCATGCTGCCAGTGACCGCGGTCGCACTGCTCGAGTCCGTGACGCTGCTCGCGGCCTCGGCGCGCAACTTCCGGCTGCGCCTCGTCGAAGGCGTGCAGGCGACCGCGCGCGGGCCCGAGCTCGTGGAACAGGGGTTGATGCTCGCGACCGCGCTCGCACCCGAGATCGGCTACGACGCAGCCGCGGGGCTGGCCAAGGCCGCGCTCAAGAGCGGGCGCACCATCCGGGAGCTCGCGGAGGAGCAGGGCATCGCGCCCGACCACCTCGACCAGCTGCTCGATCCGGCGGCGATGACCGAGCCCGGCCTGGGCGGCGGGCCGGCGGGGGGCTGAGTCACCCCCGCTCGAGTCGCTCCCGTCCCCGCGCCGCGAGCGCCTCCATGCGGTCGAGGACCGCGGCCAGCGCCTGGGTCCCCATCGTCGTCAGGCGGTACGGGTGCCGCCGGTCCTCGGCGGGCATCGCCTCGACGAGGCCGCGCCGTTCCAGCCTCGACAGCGCGGCATAGAGCGTCCCTGGGCGCATCGGGCGGCCGGTCTCGCGCTCAACCTCGGCCATGATCGCGTAGCCGTGGCGCGGCCCGTCGCTGAGCGCGACCATGATGTGCACGGACGCGTCGGTGTACCCGCCGAGGTCCCCGATCGGGTCGTTGCCGGAGACGTCGTCTCGGGCGGGCTTCCCGCTCATCGCCCGACCATCGGTGGCATCGGGACCGGCCGCGGGTCGTACAGCAGGACGACGGCGACGGCGGTCCACGTCACGCCGTATGCGACCTGGGCCAAGGTCGCCGGGATCACCAGGCACAGCGCCGCGAGCAGCAGTGAGGCGCCGATCCACCCGTCGCCGGCGCCAAGGAGCGCCAGCCCGATGAGCAGGATCCCGCCGGCGGTCGCCGTCGCGGCGATGGCCAACGTGAAGTCCCCGCCGAGCCGGGCGATGGTGATCGCCACCAGGACGGCCCACACGACCGACGCCAGGACGACCAGCGCGCGCCCGACCCGTGCGGTCGCCGGGTCGCGGTCGCCGAGCCGGGTGGAGGCACCGAGGGCGGCCAGCGCGAGCAACGGCACCGCGCCGAGGAAGATCGCGAGCGTCTCCTCGAGATAGCCGGGCCAGTCCGGGGGCGCCGGCTGGCCGAGCGCCACCGCACCGGCGAAGGTCCAGGCGATGCCGCCGATCGCGGCGGCGATGACCGGCCATGTCGGTGCGGTCCACGGGTGGAGGTGGGCGTCGAGCGCGCCGCGGAGCAGGTCGAGCCGGTCGCGCCAGCCGGGAGGGTGCTCATCGAGGAGGGCCGCGACCTCGACCGAATACCGGCGTCGCCAGGGACCCGGATACAGGCGGAGCAACGGGTCCACGGTCACGCGCAGCCGTGCGGGACGCGCGGCAGGATGAGCCCGGGCTGCCCGACGGCCACCGGCAGGGGCCCCAGGACGACTCTGGTGGTGTCGATCGTCAGCACGCCCGTGCGGTCGACCTCAACGGCGAACCGGTCCATGCCGCGCGGCGCGGGGCCGTACTCCTCGCCTGCGGCCTTGATCCCGAGGCGATCGTAGCGCGACTGGTGGCATGGACAGTGCATCCACCAGTCCTCGAGACAGGGGTTGGGACGGCAGCCGAGGTGCGGGCAGATCTTGGACAGGGCGATGACGTTGACGCCCGCCCCGGTGCCGGACTCGTCGACGCCGGGCATGAATCCCTGACTCGGATCGACGAGCACGACGAACGCCAGCGCCTGCGCGACGTACACGGGGAACCCGTCGCGGAACGGGATCCCGGGGTTCGCGGCGACCAGGTCGTCCACGGTGCCGACTCGCGCCCGCAGGGCGGCGCTGGCTGCCGACGGCCACAGGAACCCGATCGTCCCGGCGACGGTCTCGATGACCCAGATCCCGATCCCAGCGGCGAGCGAGCGGCGGAGCAGCTCGCGACGCGAGATCCGGATGCCCGCGCGGCCCATGGCGGTGACCTCCAACGGCTGTCGGATACGACGGGATCGCTAGTCCTATTGTCGTTATATCGTCGTTCGATATAACACCCTGCGTCCCGCCAGTCAAGGGCCTTCGGCGACGCGGGCCCCGCTACAATCCCCGCGATGTCCGCGAGCAGCGCCTGGGACCGCGCCGGGTCCCTGCCCGTCCCCGTGTCCGGTCGCCGGCTCCCCGAGGTCGCCGCGCTGCGCGCCGAGCTGCCCGACGTCGACGCGCTGTTCACGTTCATGCGCGACGCCGAGCTGCGCTTCGCAACGCTCCGGATGCGCCTGGAGGAGCACACCTGGACCGCGCGTGGTGAGGAGGTGCTCGTCCACGACGTCACCCTCCGGCACCCGGGCGAGGTGAAGGTCCTGACCTCGGTGCCCGTCGACGGCACGACCGACGGCTACGAGGCCTGGGTCTCGGACGGGATCACCGTCCAGACCTACGTGGCGTCACGCAAGCTGGGCACCCAACGACCCGTGCGGCCGATGGTCCGCGGCGTCACGGGCAAGAACGACCTGCCGGGGCGATCCCGTGTCTACGCCCCGTTGACCGCGCTGCCGATGGAGACCCTGCCGGACCTGTTCATCCATCCGGGCGGGTATTGCCAGAACGTGCTCGCGACGGGCGCCTGCCGCGTGGTCGGCTCGTCGACGGTGGCCGGGCGTGAGGCGATCGTGCTCGAGTGCGACCACCCGCGGACGATCGAGCTGACCGCGGACCGGCCAGACTTCTCGATCCGGATCTCGGTCGACCGCTCGGACGGCGTGATCCTGCGGCTCGAGGAGTCGATCGGCGGCCAGGTCACCCGGGACGCGATCGTGACCAGCTACGTCCCCAACGCGTCGCTGCCGCCGTCGGCGTTCGCGTTCACGTTCCCGCCGGACACGACCGTCATCTACTAGGCGGCCGGCCGAGGCGGAGCGACGCGGCGGGTGGGCCCGCGTCCGCCGGTGACGGTGCCTTGCCGGCGAACCGGACCAGGATCGCCGAGCCGGCGATGGTGATCACGATCGAGGCCAGGACGGCCGTGAACAGCTCGCTCGAGACGACGTTCGCGGTCAGGCCGATCCCGGCGAGGACGTAGCCGAACTCGCCCATCTGGCCCAGGCCGACCGCGAGCTGGAGTGGACGGGCCTCGAGTCGCGCCACCCTGACGAGCACCCACGCCACCAAGACCTTGGCCACGACGAGCAGGCCGATCAGCAGGGCGATCCAGGGGGCCGCGCCGGGGAGGCTGCCCGGGTCGATCAGCGAGCCGACCGCCACGAAGAACAGCACGGCGAACACATCGCGGAACGGCAGCAGGCGGCGCCGCGCCTCGGCCGTCTCGGGGCGGTCGCTGATCGCGAGGCCGGCGACGAACGCGGCCAGGGCCGCCGGCACGCCGAAGAAGACGGCGCCTGCCGCGGCGAGCGCGAGGCCCGATGCGACGGACACGATCAGGAACAGGTCGTGTTCCGATCGCAATCGTCGAAGGATGCGAGGGAGCACCTGGTCCGCTGCGACAGCCAGGAGTCCGAAGGCCGCGAGCAAGGCGAGCGCCATCGGCAGCGGCTGCCCGGCATACCCGGACACCGCGAGGATCACGGTCGACAGCACCACGCCGGTCACGTCCTGGAGCACGCTCCACCCGAGCAGGCCCTCCTCGGTCGGCTTGTCCGTCGTCCGTCGCCTCGAACGCGTGATGTTGACGATGACGACGGAGCTCGACATGGCCACCGACACGCCGACCAGCGCGGCACCCAGCGGCGCCACGCCGAGCGCGTAGAGCACGACGGCGGCGATCGCGGTCGAGATGCCGATCTGCGCCGGCGACGCCCACAGCAGGCCGCCGTGCTCGCGACGGAGACGGCCGAGGTCGACCTCGATGCCAACCTCGAACAGGAGCAGCACGACGCCGACCTCGGCCAGCAGCTCGATCTGGTGGCGGTCCGCGACGTAGCCGGGCGTGAACTGGGAGACGACGAGTCCGGCCGCCAGGTAGCCGACGACGGCCGGGAGCGTGAATTTGCGGGCGACCCAGCCGAAGCCCGCCGCGAGGAGGAGGGCCAGGCCGATGTCGAGCAGGAACGGGGCCGTCTCCATGGCCCGAGCATACCGGCCGCGAATCGAGGAGCCCGGAGGCGGGGCCTCCGGGCTCGGGTACGGACGACGACAGGGGTCAGACCTGGAGCTCGAGGTCCCGCTCGATCGCGGCCAGCTCCTCTGGGGTTCCCTGGACCTTGGGACCCTTGAACCAGTTCTTGGCCGACGTGAAGTACCACAGCGCCGCGCCACCGAGGACGACCAGGAACACGACCGGCGTGTAGTTGAAGGTCTGGATCGTCACCGGGAACGCCTGCGGGAGCATGAACAGCACGAAGATGATCGCCACCCAGATCGTGGCGACGATGCCGATCGGCCGGCTCCAGCGGCCGAGCGTCCACGGCCCTTCCTGGAACTTGTCCCCCGCCTTCAGGCGCAGGAACACCGGCGCGATGTAGGCGACGTACAGCCCGATGACCGCGATCGAGGTGATCGCGAAGTAGGCGACGGGGCTGTACAGGTACGGCAGCCCAAGGATGAAGGCGCCGCCGGCAGCGAGCCAGATCGAGTTGGTCGGCGTTCGCGTCCGCTTGTTGATCCGATGCCAGAAGCTGCTGCCGGGGATGGCCCCGTCGCGCGAGAACGCATAGATCATCCGCGAGTTCGCGGTGACGGACGACATGCCACAGAAGAACTGGGCACCGACGACGAGGAACAGGACGAAGATTCCACCGGACTGGCCGATGGCATCGATCCAGATCTGCGCCGGCGGCACGCCCGTGGGCGACGTGAGCGCGTGGGTGTAGCCGTCGACCATCGTGCCGTCCGCGGCCGGGAAGATCACCGCGGGCGTGATCCCGACGTTCATCGCGACGAGCAGGATGAAGCCGAAGATCACCGAGACCACGACCGAGAACACGATGCCGCGCGGGGCCGACGTGTCCGCGTTGTGCGTCTCCTCGGACATGTGGGCCGACGCGTCGTACCCGGTCAGGGTGTATTGCGCGTTCAGCAACCCGATGAGGGCGACGTACAGCGGGATCCCGAGAATCACGAGGCCGAGGCCCATGTCCGAGGTGAACCCGGTGTTGTTGACCGTCTTGCTGAACACCGTCCCCAGGTCGGTGCGGGGGTTCTGGTTGAGCAGCACGCAGACGATGACGATGACGGTGACGCCGACGACGTGCCACCACACCGAAACGTCGTTGAGCAGGGCCACCAGGCGAATCCCGAAGGTGTTCAGCAGGGCGTGCAGGATGAGGACCACCGCGTAGACCGCGATCGTGCTCTGCGGGTTGACCGGGTAGCCGATCGTGAGGTTGAGCAGCGCGGTGGTGAACGTCGCCAGGCCGAAGTCGATGCCGGCCGTGACGGCGACCTGGCCGACGAGGTTGAACCAGCCGACGAACCAGCTCCACTTGGCCGGGTCACGCCCGGATTCGGGGGCGAGCTTCGCCGCCCAGTAGTACAGGCCGCCCGCCGTCGGGTAGCTCGAGGCGACCTCGGCCATGCCCAACGCCACGAGCGTCACGAAGAAGCCCACGACCAGCCATCCGATGGTCATGACCGCCGGGCCGCCGACGTTCATCGCGAACGCGAACAGCGTCAGACAGCCTGACAGGATGGAGATGATCGTGAACGAGACCGCGAAGTTCGAGAACGTCTTCATCCCGCGCCGGAGCTCTTGGGCATACCCCAGCTGATGAAGCTGATCCGTGTCCTTGGTGCTGGCACCAGTGGGCGGTGCGGCCATCCTCCGAAACCCTCCTTCTGCGCCACGTGGATCGCGTTACGATCGCGCCCTCCACGCGACCGCCTGCAACGCGCGCAGTAAGCGCCGACGCAAGCACCAATGTCAACGGGGTGTCGCGACGCGAGGCGACCACCGTTCCGCAGGAGGGTTGGGAGCCATGGGCGATCGACTGGCCGGCAAGGTCACCATCGTCACCGGGGCCGGGTCCGGGATCGGGCGCGCGAGCGCGATCCGCTTCGCCGAGGAGGGCGCCCGGGTCACCTGCGTCGACATCAATCGCGACGCCGTCGAGGTGGTCGCCCGCGAGATCGGCGAGGGGGCGTTCGCGGTCGGCGCGGACGTGGCCGACCCCGCGCAGGTCAAGGCCTACACCGACGACACCGTCGCGCGCTGGGGCCGCCTCGATGTCGCGTTCAACAACGCGGGCATCAACATCCCGGGCGTGTTCCACGAGGTGCCCGATGACATCGTCGACCGGACCATCAACGTCAACGTGAAGGGCTGCATCTACGGCTGCCGCTATGCGATCCCGCACATGCTCGCCCAGGGCAGCGGATCGCTGATCAACACGACCTCGGTGAACGGCCTCGTCGCCGAGCCGTTCCTCGCGATCTACGCCACGTCGAAGGGCGCGATCGTGATGCTGTCCAAGGGCATCGCGCTCGACTACGCGAAGCAGGGCATCCGCTGCAACGCCCTCGCGCCCGGCTGGGTGGACACCCCGATCAACTACGCGCACGCCGAGATGCTCGGCGGGCTGTCGGAGGTCTACGCGACCATCGATTCCTTCCAGCCGATCGGCCGCCCGGGCGAGCCCCGGGAGATCGCCAACGTCGCGCTGTTCCTCGCCTCGGACGAGTCGTCCTTCGTCACCGGCTCCGTCATCGTCGCGGATGGCGCGATGACGGCGAAATAGGGAGCGAGATCGAGATGGCCAAGCACGATTCGC
>DATDJA010000520.1:0-3958 GCA_036520795.1 Candidatus Limnocylindrales bacterium | reverse complement strand
AGGTCGAGCCAGGTCTCGCGGCGGATCAGCTCGGCGACGAGGTCGGTGTCGTCGATGGCGAGCGGGCCGTGGGCGATCCGCTCGGGGTTGATGTCGAGCGTCCGCCGCACCTGCGCCGCGCCGCCCCATTCGCCGGCATGGGCCGTGACGTGGAGCCCGATCTCGCGCGCGAGATCGATCGCCGCGGCATGGATCAGCGGGTCGGGAAAACGCTCCTCCGGGCCCGCGAGGTCGACCGCGACCAGGCCGTCGGGGATGCCGTTGGCATCGAGGTCGCGCACGAAGGCGAGGTTGGCCTCGGGCGGGTGCGAGCGCATGAGGGTGGCGATGAGGCGGACCTCGATCCCGGTCGCGGTCGCCGCCCTGCGTGCCCCGCGCGCGGTCGCGTCGACCACCTGCCGGCCGCTGAGCCCCTTGGCGACGTGGAGGAGCGGCGCCCAGCGGACCTCCGCGTAGCGGACGTTGTCGCGCGCCTTGTCCTCGACGAGATCGGCCGAGATCCGGTCGATGGCCTCGTCGTCCTGCATCAGCGCGATGGGCAGGTCGAACGCCTTGAGCAGCTCCGCCTGGTCGACGGACTGGTCTGGCCCCACCAGCACGCCGCGCATGCCGGCGAAGGTCGTGGGTGCGTCGATGCCGCGGCTGCGGGCGATGTCGATGGCCGTGTCGATGCGGAGCGAGCCGTCGAGGTGGAGGTGCAGCTCGGCCTTGGGCATGGCGCGCGCGAGCGCGCGGACGGTTCGCTGGTCGAGGTCGGTCATCGGCCGATGGTAGAAGGTCGGCGTGCATCGGGCGGTCGTCCCGTCGCACCCACACGACAGACGGACTCAGGCGCGCACCATCCGTTGCGCAGGACCGCCTCGCGCGAGACATCCCGTGCACCGGGCGGTCGAATCGTTACGCCGGCGGGACGGGATGGTCGCGGGGTGCACACGCGGCGCAATCGCGTCCGTCACATCGTGATCCTGTCAGGTATCATGATATTGTGAAGTAGCGCATTACGGAGCAACCGCAGATCCCATGGCAACCATCCTCGTGACCGGCGCATCGGGCTTCGTCGGCAGCCACGTTGTCCCGGCGCTCATCGACGACGGCCACCGCGTCGTTGCCCTGGCCCGTGACGCGGAGAGCGCGGCGCTCATCGCGCAGCGCCTGAATCCGGCGCAACGCCACGCCCTCGAGGCGAGGATCGGCGACATCACGATGCCCGCGACGCTGCCCGCCGCCATGGCCGGCATCGACGCCATCGTTCACCTCGCCGCCATCCCGCGCGACTACGACGGCGGCCAGAGCCTCCGCCTCGTCAACACGGAGGGGACCCGCAACGTCGTCCACGCGGCCCGCGAGACGGGCGTCCGGCGGTTCGTGCACCAGGGCGCGATGGCCGTCGTGGACGACCCGGACCTCCACTACGCGAGCTCCAAGGCGAAGGCGATGGCGATCGTCCGCGAGTCCGGCCTCGACTGGACCATCCTCGAGCCGTCGCTGCTGTTCGGGCCGCGCGACGGGTTCTTCAACCTGATCGCGGGCCTCGTCCGGATGTCCCCGGGGGTCGTCCCCATCACCGGCTCCGGTGGGGCGCGGTTCCAGCCGCTCGCGATCGGCGACCTGACGCGCGTCGTCGTCGACGTCCTCGCCGACGAGACGACGATCGGCCGCGAGTACCCGCTCGGCGGCCCGCGCTACTGGAGCTACCGCGAGATCGTCGCTGAGGTCGTGGCCGCCATGGGGAAGCGGCGGGCCCTCGTCCCGATGCCCGTCCCGCTGATCCGCCTCGTCGCGGGCTCCGCCGAGTTCGTCCGCCTCCCGTTCCCCGTCGCCACCGACCAGCTTCGGCAGCTGCGCTTCGACAACATCGGCCCCCTGGACACCATCAGGATCGAGTTCGGCTTCGAGCCCCGGCCGATGGAGGGCGGGCTCGCCCACGTCCGGTACGGCCTGGCGGACCAGGAACCCGGAGCGCCCGGGGCCATCTGACGGGCGGCGCCCGCGGCCGCGACCGGCTACGCTCCCCGCCGTGACCCTGCGCTCGGCCGTCAGCACCGTCCTGCTCGCGCTCGCCTGGCTTGCCTTGGCGGTCCTGATCGCCCTCGGCGCAGCGGGGATCGTCGCCTCGATGAATCACATGCCGTCGTCCCCGGCCCGCCCCGAGCTCACGTGGACCGGCGACCGGGCGGCCGAAGCGGCGATCGACGGGGCCACGGACCAGCTCCAGCACCTGGCCGACGAGGTCGACGGGCTGTCGTCGACGGCGCGCGAGGCGCTGACGGCGGTCGCGGCGGGTGACGAGGACGCGCTGGCGACGTCGATCGCCGAGGGCTCGAACCAGGTCGGCACCGTGAAGGGCGAGGCCGCGGAGCTCGAGGCCGCGCTCGCGGCGGTGCCGGGCGTCGCGCCCGTGCCGGAGCTGCGCCTGTCGGCGGCGATGTTCCACCGCTACGACACGCTCGCCGGGACGAAGGGCCTGACCGACGGGCTCGAGAGCGACTGGGCGGCGTTCACCGGTCGCGCCCTGAACGCGGCGACCCTCACCAGCCTCCTCACGCGACACGACCAGCGGACCGCGTCGGCGGCCTCGGAGGGATCCGCCGCGCACTATCGGCAGGCCCTGGACGCGCTGGACCGGTCCGACTCGATGATCGCCGAGGCCCGGGAGCTTCGCGATCGCCTCGCCGCCACGACCGACGTGGAGACGCTATCGAGCTGGATCGACCGGAACGCCAACTACGACGCCGCCCTGCGCCAGCTGTACGAGGCGCTCCTCGAGTCGAAGGGCAAGGTCACCGACCGGGTGCGGTCCGCGATCGGCGCCGAGCAGGTCGCCCGCCAGCAGCTGCCGCCGGACACGCGCGCGCTGGTGGTGATCATGTCCGACATCGCGCAGGGCGGGCTCAACCAGGCCGTGATCGCGATCGAGGAGGCGCGTGGCGCCCTGGGCTCCGCGCTCGACCTCCAGCACCGGTTGCAGCAGTCGCCCGAGCTGCCCGGGTAGGCCTTCGGGCGTCCTTGCGGTGGCCGCCATGGCCGCCGCTACACTGTCGGCCAAACTCCCACTTCGTCCGGCCGATGGGGGGCTGCTGGCCGTGATGCCCACCGGAGGATTCTGTTCGTGCAGATTCGCGTTGTCACCGACCAGCCGTGGGAGGTCACGACCGACGTATTGGTCGTGCCGGTCGTCGGTGAGGTCGAGTTCAGCGGGGCCTACGACGAGCTCGATCGACGCTCGGGCGGCGAGCTGCGCTCGCTCCAGGCGTTCGGCGAGCTGCGGGACAAGCGGTACGGGACGGCGCTCGCGGCCGCAGGCGAGCTGCCGGCGCGTCGCGTGCTGGTCGTCTCGGCCGGTCCAGGCGAGGACGCCGACCGCGAGACCATCCGCAAGGTCGCGTCGACCGCGATCCGTCGCCTCGTCAACCGCGACGTCAGGACGATGGCGATCTGGATCGACCCGCTGGCCACGGCGCTCGGCGGGGATGCGTCGCTGGCCGCCGATCTCGCGGTGCGCGGGGTCGTCGAAGGCAGCTTCGAACCCAAGACGATCTACCGCGAGGACAGCGACGCGGCGCCCCCGGCGCTCGACGAGCTGGTCCTGATCGCGAGCGGCGGGATAAAGGCGGCGCTGGAGAAAGCCGCCGAGCGTGGCCGGATCATCGGCGAGGGGGCCAACGTCGCCCGCCGACTGTCGAACCGGGCCGCCAACGACGTCTCGCCGCAGGTCCTGGCCGACGAGGCGAGCGAGATCGCGGCGGCCAACGGGCTGGCGATCGACGTGCTCGACGAGAAGCGTGCGGCCGAGCTCGGGATGGGGATGTTCCTCGCGGTGGGGCAGGGGAGCGCGAACCCACCGCGGATGATCGTCATGCGCTCCGGCGCCGAGGGCGAGAAGGACGCGCTGGGGCGGCAGCTGGCGCTGGTCGGCAAGGGCGTGTGCTTCGACTCGGGCGGCATCAGCATCAAGCCG
>DATDJA010000519.1:0-3054 GCA_036520795.1 Candidatus Limnocylindrales bacterium | reverse complement strand
TCGAGCCAGAACGCCCACTCGATGCTGAACGCCGACGCGATCAGGCCGGCCCCGGCGAAGCCGATGGCGGTGGAGCCGAACGAGGCGATGGAGAGGTAGGCGTTGGCGGCGGCGAGCTCGTCGTCGGACGCGATCTCGGGGATCAGGCTCTCGTAGGCGGGGTCGAAGAACTGCTTCACCCCCGCGTTGACGAACAGGGCGACGAACAGCAGATTCGTGTTGACGCCGATGAGGAACGGGATCAGGCCGACGACGACCGCCTGGATGAGGCAGGTCCAGATCATCACCGAGCGCCGGTCGTAGCGGTCGACGAACACGCCGGCCAGGAGGCCCACGATGAGGCTCGGGATCGCCGTGACCATCAGCGTGACGCCGACGAGGAAGACCGAGCCGGTGACCGAGTAGATGTAGATGCCGGCCGCGAGGTCGGTCAGCGACGAGCCGGCGGTCGACACCAGCTGCGCGACCCACATCAGCACGAAGTCGCGCTTCTTGAACACCGCCGTCGGCGAGATCTTCGCTCCAGCCTGTGCGACGGCGGTCACGCTGTGTCTCCCTCGCGCTGGCGGGCGTCCGTCGCGGGGCCGGCGAGGACTGGCCGAAAGTGTACGTGCCCGGCTCGCTACGATTTGGGCTGATGAACGAGCCGCTCGACGACCGCCTGCTCCGGGCCCTGGAGGCCGTCGCCGCGCGCGCCGCCGTGGCCGCCCGCCTCGAGCCAGCGGGGGGCGAGGCGGTCCTGCGGTCCGTCGCGGATGCGACGGTGACGCTGTTCGACGCCGAGGCCGCGTCGATCGCCCTTTACGAACCGGCGACCGACCGGCTCGTGATCCGCGTCGCCGCGGGGACGGCGGGGGAGGGCGCCGTGGGGCTCGCGCTCGCGCCCAGCGAGGGCATCGCGGGTTACGTGTTCACGACCGGCCAGCCCCTGGTGGTCAGCGACGTCGCGGCCGACCCCCGCTTCGACCGGTCGACGGCCGAGGGCACGGGCTACGTGCCGCGGTCGATCCTCGCCGTGCCGCTCGTCGACGACGGGGGCACGATCGGCGTTCTCGAGGTCCTCGACCGGCACGGCGACGCCGGCTTCGGCCTGCGCGACATCGAGCTCGCCGGGGTCTTCGCGCGCCAGGCGACCGTCGCCATACGCGCCAGCCGGGTCGAACGGGACACGGGCGAGCTGCTGCGCACGGTGCTGGCCGCACTTGCCGCGCCCGACGCGAACCCGGACGATGTCGAGGCGGCGGTCGCGGCCGCAATCGTCGGCCTGGACGACGGCGACGACGGCCTGTGGGCGCTCGCGGACGCCGTCGCCCGAGCTCGCGCCGCCGCCCCGGGGGAGGTTGCCCTGGTCGTCGATATCCTCGACGCGCTCGCTCGCCGGGCGCAGCCGCCGGCGCCGCGGACGTTCCGACGGTGACGACCGAGCTGCCGGCGTGGAGCGAGCCTTTCGTCGGCGAGCGACGGGACGGGCTGGCACGGCACGGCCCGTGGGGCCGCGTCGACCGCGACTGGGCGCTGGGCGATGCCGGCGGCCGCGGGATCCGTGTCGCGATCGTGGACTCCGGCGTCGAGGGCTCGCACCCGGCGATCGGAGGACGGCTCGTGGACAGCGTCGCCGTCGAGCGCGACGGAGCGGACTGGCGCGTCGTCCCCGCCCCGCCCGACGACCTCGTCGGCCACGGGACGGCGAGCGCGGGCGTCATCCACGACCTCGCGCCCGAGGCCGACCTGGTCTCGATCCGGGTCCTCGGGGTCGACAACAAGGGCAACGGGGGCGGGTTCGCGGCCGGCCTGGCTTGGGCGATCGAGCAGTCCGGCGCGTCGATCGTCAACCTGTCGCTCTCGTCTCGCAGCGACACGTTCTTCGGCCAACTCCACGAGCTCGCCGACGAGGCCTACTTCCGGAACGTGCTACTCGTGTCGGCCGTGAACAACGTCGCCGTGGCGAGCTACCCGTCGCTGTTCGCCGCGGTCGTGTCGGTCGCGGCCCACGACGTGCCCCGCCCGGACGCCTGGTTCTACAACCCGGAGCCGCCGGTCGAGTTCGGCGCTCATGGGCTGAACGTCGACGTGGCCTGGCGCGGGGGTACCCGAATGACCGTCACCGGCAACAGCTTCGCGGCGCCGCACATCACGGGGCTCGCGGCGCGGATCCGCTCGGCCCATCCAGGCATCACGCCGTTCGAGACGAAGGCGCTCCTCGCGGCCACGGCGGACAACGCGACCTGAATCGAAACGGCCGGCCCTGGGTAGGCCGGCCGTCGCCTTGTGGCTGGGCGATAGCGGGTCAGCGGTCCCCGTTCGGGTTCTCGCCCGGCCCGCGCCGCGCGAACTCGCCCTCGGTCGTCGGGCCGAGCCGGTACAGGTGGCCCTCGACGTCGTCGTCGCCGCCGTCGACCCGGCGCGCGCTCTCGCTGCCGTCGCGTCGCGCGCTGTCGCTGTCGTCGCGCCGCGCGTCCTCGGAGGCGTCCCGCTTGCGGTGTCCCTCGACGTCGTCCTCGGTGCCATCGACACGCATCGCGATGTCGCCGCCGGTGCCGGGAAGATCGCTGTTCTTGCTCACGTCGGGCTCCCTCCGCTCTGGATCTCGATGTCGTTGCCCCGACTCTACGACGTGTCTCGAGCTCCACGGGACCGCCCAGTTCACAGCCAGCCTGTCGGCAAGCCGACACCGTCAGCGGATATCGACGCCTTCGAGGGCGAGCAGCCCGCGCTTGACGTCAAGCGCCGCCTCGCGCCCGCCCCACGCGGCCACACCGTAGCCGCCGAGGGATCCGTCGCCCGCGATCACCCGGTGGCAGGGCACGAACAGCCCGACGGGGTTCCGCGCGACCGCGCCACCCACGGCCCGCGCCGCGCCGGCACGTCCGATCCGCCTCGCGACCTCGCCGTAGCTCGCGACCTCTCCCCGGGGGATCGAGCGCACGCCGTCGAGCACCAGCCGGTCCCATGCCGAACGGTCTCCCAGGTCGATGGGCACGTCGTCCAGCGCGACTGGCTCGCCGGCCAGGAGGCCCTCGACCAGGCCGAGGGCACGCGATGCGAGTTCGCGCG
>DATDJA010000518.1:0-4824 GCA_036520795.1 Candidatus Limnocylindrales bacterium | reverse complement strand
GCGCAGCACAGCCAGAGCGTCGAGAACTGGGCCATGGCGATCCCGGGCCTCAAGGTCGTGGCGCCGGCCACGCCCGCGGACGTGGTCGGGCTGATGGCCTCGGCCGTGCGCAGCGATGACCCGGTGATCTTCTGCGGGAGCAAGTCGCTGTTCGCGACCAAGGGCGACGTCCCCGACGGCGATCACGTCGTCCCCCTGGGGCAGGCGGTCGTCCTGCGCGAGGGCTCGGACTGCACGATCGTGGCGCTCGCCGCGATGGTGCCGCGGGCCGTGGAGGCCGCGGGGCGGCTGTCCGCCGACCACGGGATCGACGCCGAGGTCATCGACCTGCGCAGCCTCGTGCCGCTCGACGTCGCGACCATCCTGACGTCGGTCGCCAAGACCAGTCGCCTGTTCACCGTCGAGGAGAACCCGCGCCTGCTCGGCTGGGGCGCCGAGATCGCCTCGATCGTCGCCGACGAGGGGTTCTGGAGCCTCGACGCCCCGATCGGCCGGATCACGACGCCGCACATCCCGCTGCCCTCCGCGGCGTCGCTCGAGGACATCGCCGTCCCCGGCGTGGACCGGATCGTCGACACCGTCCGCCGCCGGATGGAGGAGGCGAAGTGACCGACGGCGGTGCGGTCCTTACGGTCGGCCTGGTCGGCACCGGGCGGATGGGCTCCGCGATGGCCCGCGCGCTCGCCCGCGCTGGTTTGCCCCTCGTCGTCAACAACCGGAACCGCGACCGTGCGCAGGCCCTCGCGGACGAGTTGGGCGCGCGCATCGCGGACAGCCCGGCCGACGTCGCCTCGGCGGCGGACGTCACGCTCACGATGCTCGCCGACGACGCGGCGGTGGCCGCGGTCTACGGGGGCGAGCGCGGGCTGCTGGCTGGCGCCCGGCGCGGCTCGGTTCTCGTCGATCTGAGCACGGTCACGCCCGACGCGTTGCGCGCGTTCGAGGCGGCCGCCCGCGCCGCAGGCGTCGGCCTGCTCGACTCGCCGGTGAGCGGCTCGACGGCGACGGCGGAGGCGGGACAGCTGACGCTGATGGTCGGCGGCGAGCCCGGTGATCTCGAGCGCGCCCGCCCCGTGCTGGAGCCGCTGGCGAAGGCGATCTTCCATCTCGGCCCGCTGGGCACCGGTGCGGCGATGAAGCTGGCGGTCAACACGCTGATCTTCGGGCTGAACGGGGCCGTCTCCGAGGGCCTCGTCCTGGCCGAGCTCGCGGGGATCGACCGTGCGACCGCGTACGAGGTGCTCGCCGCAAGCGCGGCCGGGGCGCCGTTCGTTGGTTACAAGCGGGCCGCGTTCGTGGACCCCGAGGGCACGCCCGTGGCCTTCTCGCTCGACCTCGCCGAGAAGGACCTGCGCCTGATCACCGCGTTGGCCGACAAGCTCGGCGTGTCGATGCCCCAGGCGACCACCAACCTCGCTCTCGTGCGGTCCGCATCCACGGACGGCCGCGGGGGCCAGGACTTCTCGACCGTCGCACAGGAGCTGCGCGCGAGAGCCCGACGGCCGGTCACGGCCGCCGCGGGGCGCGCCAACGAGGAGGGGCGGGAGAGCTAGAGATCGTCCGAGCACTCGTCACCGATGACGTCGCATGCAGGAGGCACCCATGGCTGACCGGATCCTTATCAAGAACGGGATCGTTCTCACCCAGGACTCGTCCCTCGGCGAGCTGCCGCAGGCCGACGTGCTCATCGAGGGCAGCACGATCGCGGCCGTCGGGCCCAATCTCTCCGCCGAAGGCGCGAGGGTGATCGACGCCGCCGGCGACATCGTGATCCCGGGCTTCATCGACACCCACCGCCACACGTGGGAGACATCGATCCGGACCTGCGCCCCGGACTTCGCGCTGATCACCTATTTCGGGTCGATCCTCGACAAGTTCGCCCCCCACTACCGGCCGGACGACGTCCTTGCCGCGAACCGCTGGGGTGCGCTCGAGTGCATCAACGCGGGCATTACGACCCTCGTGGACTGGTCGCACATCATGAACACCCCCGACCACGCCGACGCGGCGATCCAGGGGCTCGCTGACACGGGCATCCGGTCGGTGTTCGCGTACGGCTTCGGCAACACCTCCCTCGTTGACTGGTGGTTCGGGCCGGACTACACGGGAAGCGTGCTCACCTCGGACGGGGCCGACGCCCGCCGCCTGCGGAAGCAGTACTTCAACTCCGACGACTCGCGGATCACGATGGCCCTGGCCACGCGCGGCACCGGGTTCTGCAAGCCGGACGTCGTGCGCCACGACTGGGAGCTCGCGAAGGAGCTGGGCGTCAACATCACCGTCCACGTCGCCATGGACCGGTTCGGCTACACGAAGCTCCAGATCCTGGCCCTCCGGGACATGGACCTCCTCTACCCGAACACCACGTATGTCCACGCCTCGCACTTCACCGACGAGGAGTGGGCGCTGGTCCGCGACTCGGGCGGCAACGTGTCGTTCGCGCCGCAGATCGAGGTCCAGATGGGCCACGGCTGGGCCCCGGCGGTCACGGCGCTCGCATACAACGTCCCGATCGGGCTCTCGTCGGACGTCGCCACGACGGCCCCATCGGACCAGTTCACCCAGATGCGCTCGATCCTGGGCTCCGAGCGGGGCCGCAAGCACCAGGAGGCATGGGACGCCAACCTCGACGGGCTCGAGGCGTCGCCCGGGCTGATCACCTCGCGCCAGGTCCTCGAGTGGGCCACGCTGGGCGGGGCCCAGGTCGCCGGGATCGCGGACAGGACCGGCTCGATCACGCCCGGCAAGAAGGCCGACATCGTGATCATCGACGGCTCGGCCGTGAACGTCGCCCCGATCATCGACCCGGTCGGAGCCGTCGTCTGCGCCGCCGACGTCTCGAACGTGAAGACCGTCATCGTCGACGGCGAGATCCTCAAGCAGGACTACAAGCTGGCCGCGTCGCTCACGGAGCCGCGCAAGGCCGTCGAGGCGTCCCGCGACTACCTGCTGGCCAAGTTCGGCGAGCCGGAGCCGGGCTGGCTGCCGGCCAAGGCGACCGCCTGACCCAGCCGTCTACCCCGCCGACACTGAGGAGCCCGGCCGGCACCGCCGTCCGGGTTCCTCGATTCTCAGCCCCGCGTCGCGACTACCGAGAACGACAGCGGCAGGCGGCCACGCTCCTCGGGGCGGACGTCGCGGTGCCCTGCCCACCAGTCGACCGGGTGCTCGGCGACGCGCTCGACGCGGAGGCCCGCGCCCAGCAGCGCGGTCACGATCTCGCCCAGGGTCCATGACCGGGCGAACTTCTCGTGCTGCTCGCCCTCGGGGATCGACAGCCGGTCGATGTACTCGGGTGCCCAGCCCCGGGACGCCTCCGGCCCCGCGAAGTAGTCGTAGTCGGTGAGCATCCAGCGTCCGTCGGGATCGGCGTCGAACAGCCACTCGGCCGGGTGGCCGTCGAAGATCACGAGGCGGCCTTCGGGCGCCAGCAGGCGGCGAAGGACGGCCGCCCACGCGTCGAGGTCCTGGAGCCACAGGATCGCGCCGCGGCCCGTGTAGACGAGGTCGCCGGTGCCGTCGAGGTCGCGCGGCGTGTCGAGGACGTCCGCCTCCACCCACGTGGCTGGGGCGCCCGTCGCGGCCGCGAGCCGCGCCGCGAGCTCCAGCATCCGCGGGCTGAAGTCGACCCCGACAACCTCGGCCGCGCCGGACGTCCACAGCGACAGCGTGTCGCGCCCGCCGGCGCACTGGAGGTGGATCGCCCGGCGGCACCGGCCGCGCAGGTCGCCGATCAGGTCGTGCTCGACCGGCAGCAGGTTCGAGCCGCCGCCGCGGATCAGCTCGACCGCCTCGTCGAACCAGCCCTCGTATCGTTCGGCGGCCTCGTCCCAAGCGGCGCGCGTCGCGGCGTGCATGCCACGCACGTCGCCGGCCTCGGCCGCGGTGGCGGGCCGGACGTTGGAGGTCGAGTCTGGGTCGTCCATGGGCCGCGAGTCTACGCGGGCAGGCACATGAAAGCCGCCGTCCACGCGGACGACGGCGAACGAGTGCGACCTGGGGCCGGGCGCAGTACCGGCCCCGTCGTGGGTGGCGACCCGAGCTTGGCTCGGACCGCCGGGCTCAACCGGCGCGGGTGTCGCTCGAGATGTTCCCCGCGCGGGGAATGGTCGCCACGTTCGAGGCGCCGCACGATGCGTCTTCGCTCGCAGGCATCTGGCGAACAGGTTGCCAGCGCCGTCGCGAGCCGAGCCCTTGGGCCGTTCGCATCGTCATCTCCGGACCTCCGGGAGACCTCCACGCGGGAGGGAGATCGACAGCCCGATTATCCCCCCGCAAGCGACATCCGGCAACTACCGAAACGCCAGCCGCAGGACGCTCCGGTTCCAGCCGCGGGCGTCGTCGCGCGCCTTCACGGTCAGCGCGAGGGAGTCCGCGGACCCGTGGCGCCGGGGCGTCACCGATGCCGTCCAGGTCGAGCCGGATGCCCTCGTCATGGTGATCGTCCACGGGTCGACGCCGGCCTCGCGGACGACGATGACCGGGGTCGTCGACAGTGGCTCGGCTGATCGCGCGGTGAGCGTGAACGACTTGCCGCGAACCGCGGTCGAGACCGACGCAGCCAGCCGGAACGCGTCTGCCATGACGGACGCGCTCTGGGCGGCCCGCTGGGTGCCGTTGGTCGCCGAGACCACGATCCGGTAGGTCCCCGGCTTCGCGTACGTCCCGCCCGTGACCTTGCCGTTCCACGACCAGGCCTTCGGTCCCGCCTTCTGCGCCTCGTTGGTGACCGCACGGCGGACGACCGCTCCGTCGGCGTCGACGACCTGGATCGTGACCCTCGCCCTGGACTGGAGGCGGTACGTGACGGTGGCCCTGGCGGCG
>DATDJA010000517.1:0-3126 GCA_036520795.1 Candidatus Limnocylindrales bacterium | reverse complement strand
CCCTGTGCAAGGAGGGGTGATGAAGGAACGGCTCATCGGCGAGGACCAGTTGCTGGTCACCGCCGACACCACGCTCGGTGATGCGCTCTGGGACTGGGTGGCGGCCGACGCCGCTCGCCGCGCGGCCGACGGCTGGCGGATCAGCGCGATCGGCGCCGTCCCCACCTCCGTCGGCGCGCCCGCCCCGGGCTACGGCTACGGCCAGCCCGCGATGACCGGCGTCTCGATGTGGGTCCTCTACCGGCGGTGATCCGCGCTTGAGCGGCCCCGCATGAGCGAGTACGACGTCGGCGCTCCCGGATCGGACCGGTCCGACGGTCCCCCGCCTCCATCCGATCGCACCCGCGTCCGGCGGCTGCCGAAGCGCGGCAAGTACGACCGCGAGACCCTCGCGTCGATCCTCGACGCGGCGATCGTCGCGCACGTCGCCTGGGTCGACGACGGGCAGCCATATGCGACGCCGACCATCGCCTGGCGCCAGGGCGACCGGCTGTACTGGCACGGCTCGTCGGCCAGCCGGATGCTGCGCGCGACCGACGGCCACCCGGTGTGCGTCACGGTGACCCACCTCGATGGGCTCGTGCTCGCGCGGTCGGGCTTCAACCACTCGGTCAACTATCGGTCGGCGATGGTGCTCGGCACGGCGCATCTCGTCACCAATCAGGACGAGGCCGAACAAGCACTCCGGGTGTTCATCGAACACCTCTATCCCGGTCGCTGGGCGCAGCTCCGGCCGATGACGCGCAAGGAGCGCAAGGCGACGACCGTGCTGTGGATGGACCTCGACGAGGCGTCGGCGAAGATCCGCGCCGACGTCAACCACGACGAGCCGGGCGACGAGGCCTGGCCGGTCTGGGCCGGCGTCATCCCGCTGCAGACGGTCACGGGGGCGGCGACCCCCGACCCGGTGAACCCCGTCGGGACGGCGGTCCCCGTCCCGACGCTGCCGGTTCGCGCCGCCGGTCGCTGATGGCCGGCTCACCGCGGCTGCGCACCGCCGTCGCAGCCGACGCCGAGGCGATCGAGGCGCTGATGAAGGCGTCCATCGCCGGGCTGTTCGGGGCGTTCTACGACTCCGACCAGACCGCGTCGTCGGTGGAGCACATCGCCCATCTCGATCGGACGCTGCTGGGCGACGGCACGTACTTCGTGGTCGAGGCCGACGACGGGCTCGTCGCGTGCGGGGGCTGGAGCCAGCGGGGGAAGCTGTACACGGGGTCGGGCGACGCGGCCGACGACGACCGGATCATCGATCCCGCGAGCGAGGGCGCCCGCGTCCGGGCGATGTTCACGCGCCCCGACCACACCCGGCAGGGCCTGGGGACGCGGATCCTCGAGGCGTGTGAGGCGGCCGCGAAGGCCGAAGGCTTCCGGTTCCTGATCCTGGTCGCGACCCTCGCGGGCGTTCCCCTCTACGAGCACTACGGGTTCCGTGAGATCGAGCGCCGCGTCGTGACCATGCCCGACGGCATGACCGTCGACTGCGCGACGATGACCAAGCCGATCAGCTGACGACGCGTGCCCCATCGTTGCGGGGCTCGACGACCGCGATCCACCCGGCCAGGCCGCACGCCCCGGCCTCGTCCCGCAGCGCGGCCTCGACGGGGGCGGTGTCGTCGCCGGGCCCCACGAACGCGAGGATCGTGGATCCGGCGCCCGACAGGAACGCGCCCAGCGCGCCCGCCTCGCGGGCCGCCATCGTCATCCGCGGCAACTCGGGGTAGGCAACGGACCGGTACGGCTCGTGGAGCCGGTCGATCGTGAGCTCGGCGAGCGTTTCGTAGCGGCCGGAAGCGATCCCCGCGACGCCGATCGCCACCCGTCCCAGGTTCTCAACGGCATGCCGGAGCGGCACCTGCTCGGGCAGCACGCGGCGCATGTCCTCGGTCGCGAGGCGGCGGTCAGGGATGTACAGCACGCAGCGGAGCCCCGCCGGCGCGTCGAACCGGATCGCCGCCACCCGATCGGCGAGCTGGGCCGAGACCACGAACCCGCCCAGCAGGACCGCCGCCGCGTTGTCGGGATGGGACTCGATCGTCGACGCGATCTGGAGCAGCGCCTCGTCATCGGGCCTGCCGGCGCCCGCGCGGACCGCCAGCTCGGCGCCGGCGACGACCCCGGCCACGGTCGCGGCCGCCGACGAGCCCAGGCCCCGGGACAGCGGGATCGCGTTGTCCATCGCGATCCGCCAGCCGATCGAGGCCGGCCGCGGGCCGACCGCCGCCTCGAGCGCGGCCTCGAGCCCCGCCACGAACCGGTTCGACCGGGAAGCCGGCAGCTCGCCCTCTCCCTCGCCGCGCACCGCGAGCCCGATCGATCCGTCGCCCTCCACCGCCTCCACCGAGACGTGATTCACGAGATCGAGCGCAAGCCCCAGGCAGTCGTACCCGGCGCCGAGATTGGCGGACGACGCCGGGACCTCGACGGTCAGCGCGCGCCCCACGAGCGCGGACCAGTCCCCGCGCGCTACCACCAGCCGAGCGCCCGGCTGACGTCGGCGATGCTCGGTTCCGCCTCGATGACGTCCACGCTCAGCCCCGCCTCGGCTGTGGTCGGGTCCTTGAGGCCGTTGCCGGTCAGCACGCACACGATCGTTGCGTCGGGGTCGATCTCCCCCGCGCGCGCTGCCTTGGCCACACCGGCCACCGAGGCCGCGGACGAGGGCTCGCAGAACACGCCCGCGAGCCGCGCGATGTCCCTGTGGGCCGCGAGGATCTCGTCGTCGGTCACGGCGTCGATCCGGCCCTCCGACTCGTCGCGCGCCGCGATCGCCAGCTTCCACGACGCGGGGTTGCCGATCCGGATCGCGGTGGCGACGGTCTCCGGGTGGTCGACGGGCACGCCCGTCACGAGCGGCGCCGCGCCGGCGGCCTGGAAGCCCCACATCCGGGGCACGGTGTCGGAACGGCCGGCGTCGCGATACTCGCGGAAGCCCCGCCAGTAGGCGCTGATGTTGCCGGCGTTGCCGACCGGGATCGCGAGGACGTCCGGCGCCCGGCCCAGGTCGTCGCACACCTCGAACGCGGCCGTCTTCTGGCCCTCGAGGCGGAACGGGTTCACGGAGTTGACGAGCGTGATCGGGTGCTCGTCCTGCTCGGACAGGGCACGCACCACGCGTAGCGCATC
>DATDJA010000516.1:0-2457 GCA_036520795.1 Candidatus Limnocylindrales bacterium | reverse complement strand
GAGGTCGGGATCGCCGCCCACTGGCGGTACAAGGAAGGGTCGAAGGCCGAGCGCGACTACGACGCCAAGCTCGCCTGGCTGCGCCAGCTGATGGAGTGGCAGCGCGACGTCAGCGAGTCCGATGCCACCGAGTTCGTCGAGGGCATCAAGCTCGACATCTTCCAGGACCAGGTGTTCGTGTTCACGCCCCGGGGCGACATCAAGGACCTGCCCGCGGGCGCGACGCCGCTCGACTTCGCCTACCGGATCCACACCGACATCGGCCATCGGACCATCGGCGCCAAGATCAACAACCGCCTGGTCCCGCTCGACTACCGGCTCAAGAACGGCGACATCGTCGAGATCGTCACCACCAAGGGCGAGCACGGTCCGTCGCGCGACTGGCTGAACATCGTCCGGACCTCCCACGCGCGGGAGAAGATCCGGCAATGGTTCAAGAAGAAGGACCGCGCCGAGAACATCGTCCACGGCCGCGAGTCGCTCGAGCGCGAGCTGCGCCGGCTCGCCCGGACGAGCATCCAGGCCGTCGGCCTCGACCGGATCGCGGACGTCGCGAAGACCTACCAGCAGGAGTCGGTCGACGACTTCTACGCGGCGATCGGGTACGGGGCGATCTCGGCCCAGCAGGTCGTCATCCGGCTGGGCGTGCTCGACGACGGCGAGACCTCGCTGCCGACGATCGCGCCGCCGCAGCCGCCGCGGACGGGCGGCGTCCGGGTCAAGGGGGTAGGGGACCTCCTGGTCCGGTTCGCGAAGTGCTGCCACCCGATCCCGGGCGACCCGATCCAGGGCTTCATCACCCGCGGCAAGGGGATCACCGTCCACCTGATGTCATGCCCGACCGTGCTCAACGAGCGCGAGGTCAGCCGGCTGATCGACGTCGAGTGGGAGGCCGCCCCGGCGCAGACCTACCCGATCGCGATCCGCGTCGAAGCCTACGACCGGACGGGACTCCTGTCGGACATCACCCAGGTGATGGCCGAGAACAAGGTCAACATCCTGGCGGCCAACGTCGGCGTGAACCCGGACCACACGGCGGTCGTCGCGATGACGATCCAGATCGCGTCGGTCGCGCAGCTGGCCAAGGTCCTCGGACGGGTCGAGCAATTGAAGGACGTCATCAGCGCCCAAAGAGACTTGGGCTGACGCGCCGCTGATCCGCGCCCGCTGATCCTCGGCCGCGGCGGCGGCGCTCTGTCAGATCGCCACCGTGCGCAGATCGAGTGGCCGTCGGCGGGAGTCCTCGGGGTCGGCCCGCACGCCGTGCTGGGCCACATTCGCAGGCCGTCGCCAGATCGCCAGCCCGTGGCGCTTCGTCACAAGCGCGGCGACCAAGCGCCGTGCGGCGATGATCTGACAAGTGCGTGCCGCGGCGGTGCGTCGCGCGAGCGTGAGCCGCACCGACGTCGCGCGCGCCTCGACCATACGCCGTCACCCGGCGACGATCTGACAGTCCGAGCGAGCGAGCCGGCCCGGGGGCCAGGCGAGGAGGCCGGCGAGTGGGTGTGGCTAGCGGGGGCGAGCGACGGAGGCCTGGGAGCCAGCTGAAGCCAGCGTCGCCGGCGTGACGCGGGCGGCGATCAGCGCGTCGGCACGGATCCGGCGCAGCCAGGCGAAGGCGGCGAGGCCGATGACGAGGCACACGGCGCCGCCCAGGGCCATCGCTTCGGCGACGCCGTAGCGTGAAGCCACCCAGCCCATCAGCAGGCCGCCAACGGGCGTGGACCCGGCGAAGACCGTCGTGTACACGCTCATCGTCCGGCCACGGAGGTGGTCGGGAACCGCGAGCTGGATCGTGGTGTTGGCGGTCGCGGCCATGGCGATCGCCCCGAGGCCCACGAAGAACATCAGCACGAGCGACACGAAGAACAGGCCGGACAGGCCGAGGCCGATCTCCATGATGCCGACGAGGATCGACCCACCCGCGATCAGGCCCACGCGGGACCGCGGGGAGAACGCGATGTACAGGGCGGCCACGAGCGACCCGAGGCCCGACGCCGCCATCAGGAACCCGTAGCCTGTCGCGTCGGAGTGGAGCACCTCTTCGGTCAGCGGCGGGATGACCACCTGGAAGTTCATGCCGAATGTTGCGGTGAGTCCGACCACGAGGACGCCCATCAGCACGAGCGGGGTGCGACGCACGTACGACAGGCCCTCGCGCAGGTCGCGGCCGACCTCGCGGACGGAGCTCGGGCGCGCGATCAGGGGCGCGACGCGCAGCTCGTTCTGGCGCATCGCGAGCAGGGCGACCAGGACCGCGAGGAAGCTGATGGCGTCGATCAGGAATGCGGTCGAGATGTCGAACGCCCCGATCGTGAGGCCGGCCACGGCCGGTCCCAGGACGCGCGCGGCGTTGAACATCGCCGAGTTGAGGGCGACGGCGTTGCCGATGTCCTCGCGCCCGACCATCTCGACGGCGAACGCCTGGCGGGTCGGCATGTCGACGACGTTGGTCAG
>DATDJA010000515.1:0-3188 GCA_036520795.1 Candidatus Limnocylindrales bacterium | reverse complement strand
CAACATAGAATCGGGGCAAATCGAATCCAACGCCGCGGCAGCGCCTGTGACGGGGCCTGCCGCGGGCCTCACGCCGCACGGTCCGGTCCCCTCCCGGGTCGTGCGGCGTACTTGCTTAACCGGCGATGGCCATGACGGCCGCGCTCCCTGCCACGACCGCAAGCGGCGGGACCCTCGCCACGAGGAGGAGAATTACGCCGCCGGCGGCCACCAGGACCGAGAGCGGTGAGGTCAGCGCACCCGTCCCGACGGGCGTGATCAGCGCCGCCGCGAGGATGCCGACCACGGCTGCGTTGACGCCGGCGAGCGCCGCGGTGACGCCGGGCTTGCCACGCAGCCACCCGATCGCGGGCAGTGCGGCCAGGACGAGCAGCGCGCCGGGCAGGAAGATGGCGACCGTGGCGATCAGCGCCCCGGGGACGCCGCCCGGGCCCACCGATGCGACCGCCCCGAGGTAGGCCGCGAACGAGAACAGCGGGCCCGGCAGCGCCTGGGCGGCCCCGTAGCCCGCCAGGAACTGGTTCTCGCCGACCCAGCCGGGCCGGACGACGCCGGTATCGAGCAGCGGCAGGACGACGTGGCCGCCGCCGAACACCAGCGCGCCGGCTCGCACGAACGCGGCCACGAGCCCGACGTCCGGGTTGCCGCTGACCGTGGCCAGGACCTGGCTGCCCAGGACCACGACGAGGAAGGCCGCGAGCAGCGTGATCGCCTCGGAACGATGACCCGCGTCCGGACGCGGGCGCGCCCGGCTCGTCCCGTCGACGTCCCTCTCCTCGAGGCGCCCCTCGAGGACCAGGCGCCCGACGATCGCCCCGACGACGATCACCGTGACCTGGGCGACGGGTGAGGGCGCGACCAGGACCACCGGCGTGGCCGCGGCGGCGATCAGGAGGCGCGGGAGATCGGGGGTAAGGCGGCGGGCCATGAGGTATACGGCCTGCGCCACGATGGCGACGGCCGCGACCTCCAGCCCATGGATCGCGCCGGCGACCGGGCCCGTCTCCGGGACCCGCGCGTCCGCGGCGACCAGGCCGAGCATCGTCATGATCAGCGCGCTCGGCAGGGTGAACCCGAGCCATGCCGCGGCCGCGCCGGCCCACCCGGCGCGGAGCCGTCCGATCGCGATCGTCAGCTGGCTGCTGGCGGGACCCGGCAGCGTCTGGCACAGCGCCGCGAGGTCGGCGAACACGGCGTCGTCGACCCAACCACGGTCCTCGACGAACGTCTTGCGCTGGTAGCCCAGGTGCGCGATCGGCCCGCCGAACGACGTCAGGCCGAGGCGCAGCGTCGTCGTGAACACCTCGAGGGCGGTGCCGCGTGATGGGCCCCCGGACCGCGTGGCGGTCGGGGCGCGACCGGCCGTCGGCCCGGCCTCAGCGGGTCAGGGGGTCGGCCGACTCCGGATCGAGCCCGAGCGCGCGGATCGACTTCGCTGCCTGGCGCGCGTCGATGCTGCCGCAGCGCGCGAGGCCCGCCAGCGCGGCCGCCGCGATGTTCGGGGCGTCGATCTCGAAGTGCGCCCGCAGGTTCTCGCGCGTGTCGCTGCGCCCGAAGCCGTCCGTGCCGAGCACGATGTAGGGGTCCGGCACCCAGGGCGCGACGAGGTCCGGCAGCGACCGCATCCAGTCGGTAGCCACGACGATCGGGCCGCCGTCCGGGCCGAGCACCTGGCCGACATAGGGGATGCGCGGGCCTTTGTCGGGGTGGAGCCGGTTCCAGCGCTCGACCTGGAGCGCCTCGTGGCGGAGCTGCTGGAACGAGGTCGCCGAATAGATCTCCGCGGCGATGCCCAGCTCGCTGGCGAGCAGGTCTCGGGCGGCGATCACCTGCTGGAGGATCGAGCCCGAGCCGACGAGCCGCACGCGACCCTTCGCGTCCTTGATGTCCGGGGCCGCCGCGAACCGGTAGATGCCGCGGACGATGCCCTCGTCGATGCCATCGGCCTTCGCTGGCTGGGGGTAGTTCTCGTTGTAGACGGTGACGTAGTAGAAGACGTCCTCGCCGTCGTGGTACATGCGCTGGACGCCGTCCCGGACGACGGCCGCCAGCTCGTACGCGAACGCCGGGTCGTACGCTCGCACCACGGGCACGGTCG
This sequence comes from Candidatus Limnocylindrales bacterium, assembly GCA_036520795.1. Classification (GTDB taxonomy): domain Bacteria; phylum Chloroflexota; class Limnocylindria; order Limnocylindrales; family CSP1-4; genus CAIXZV01. The sequence continues at coordinate 1,090 of DATDJA010000515.1, read as the reverse complement.
AGGCCAGGATGTGGCTGTGGCCGTCGTCGTGCTGGAGGCCCTCGCCGGTGAGGGTGGTCCGACCCGCCGTGGCGCCGATCATGAACCCGCGGCCGCGCTGGTCGCCGAACGACCACGCCTGGTCGCCGGTCCGCTGGAACCCGAACATCGAGTAGAAGATGTAGAACGGGATCATCGGTTCGCCGTGGGTGGCGTACGAGGTGCCCGCGGCGATCAGCGACGCCATCGAGCCCGCCTCGTTGATCCCCTCCTCGAGCACCTGGCCGTCCTGGCTCTCGCGGTACGAGAGCACGAGCTCCGAGTCGACCGGCTCGTAGCGCTGGCCGTTGGCGGCATAGATGCCGACCTCCTTGAACAGGGGGTCCATGCCGAACGTGCGGGCCTCGTCGGGGATGATCGGGACGATGCGGCGGCCGATGTTGGGGTCGCGGATCAGGTTGCGCAGGATGCGGGCGAAGACCATCGTCGTCGACACCGCGGTCGTGCTGCCCGACGCGAACTCGGCATCCACGGCGGCCTCGGGGACCGGCAGCGGCCGCGACCGGACGACGCGGCGCGGCAGCGGGCCGCCGAGCGCCTCGCGTCGCTGGTTGAGGTAGCGGACCTCTTCGCTGTCGGGACCCGGGTGGAAGTACGGCGCTTCCTTCATCTGGTCGTCGGGAATCGGCAGCTCCAGGCGGTCACGGAAGATCTTGAGCTCCGCCTCGCTGAGCTTCTTCGCCTGGTGGGTGATGTTGCGCGCCTCGACACCCGGCCCGAGGGTCCAGCCCTTGACGGTCTTGGCGAGGACGACCGTGGGCGCGCCGCGGTACTCGGTCGCCGCCTTGTAGGCCGCGTAGACCTTGCGGTAGTCGTGGCCGCCGCGCCTGAGCTTGAGGATGTCGTCGTCGGACAGGTGCTCGACGATCTTCTGGAGGCGAGGATCCGGGCCGAAGAACTGGTCGCGGACGTAGTCGCCGCTCGAGACCGAGTACTTCTGGAACTCGCCGTCGAGGGTCTCGTTCATCTTCTCGACCAGCACGCCGTCGACGTCGCGCGCCAGGAGCTCGTCCCACTCCCGGCCCCACACGACCTTGATGACGTTCCACCC
>DATDJA010000514.1:0-2208 GCA_036520795.1 Candidatus Limnocylindrales bacterium | reverse complement strand
CGTCGAGTGGCTCGACCCAGTCGCGCTCGGCAACCCCGAGCGCCGCGGTCATCGCGCCATCGTCCGGCCGCCCGTCGACGAGCATCCGCAGCAGCGCGGCGCCCAGCCCTCGCCGCCTGAATGCCGGCGCGACGCCCAGGGCCAGCAGCTCCCCGGACGCGCCCGCCACGGCCGCGCCGACGAGCGACGATCCCGAGACCGCTCCCACGACCCGGGCGTCGTCCGCCGCCGCGGCAACAAGGATTGCGTGAGCGGCGACCGGATCGAACGGAGAGATCGTCCGGGGCGCGAGCGCGAGGTCCGCGAGCCCCGGCGCGGTCAGCGGGACGACCGTGGGCGCCGCGTCGGTCGACGGGGCGGTCGGGCTCGCAGCTGCGACGTCCCCTTCGGCCGACCACCACCCTCGATCGATTGCCTCCCGCGCCAACCGCGGCAGCGCGACCCGACGCACCCGCGCAAGCACGCCCAGTGACGCCTCCTCGGCCGCGGCCTGGGCATCGAGGATCGGCTGCCCTGCGTTCGGCCCATCCTCGAACGACGCAGGCATCCCACGCGTCCCGAACGCTGCCGCCTCCGGCTCCCAGCGAGCCTGCCACTCGACCGGCGTCGACGACGGCACCTCCCGGTGCGCCCCAGCCAGCCACGTCAGCGCCCACGCGCGCGGCACCACCCGATAGGCGTCGTACCCCCCGCCGCCCGTCGCCAGCCAGCGGCCGCGCGCCCATCGGTGGGCGACTTCGTCGACCAGCCGCGCCGCCTCGCCCATCGCCGTCGTCGTCACCCGCAGGTGCGCGAGCGGATCCCAGGCGTGGGTGTCGGCGCCGTGCTGCGAGACGACGATGTCCGGGCCGAACGAGGCGGCCAGGGCGGGTACGAGCGAACGGACGATCGCCAGCCAGGCCGTCTCCCCGGTGTACGGCTCGAGCGGCACGTTGACCGCCGTCCCGGCCGCCGCCCCCTCGCCGAGGTCGTCGATGAACCCGGTCCCCGGGAACAGGTACCGGCCGCTCTCGTGGAGCGACAGTGTGAGGACCCCGGGATCGCCGGCGAACACGGCCTCCACGCCGTCGCCGTGGTGCGTGTCCAGGTCCACGTACAGGACGCGCAGCCCTGTCGCACGCGCCCGGGCGATCGCCAGCGCCGGGTCGTTGTAGATGCAGAAGCCCCACGCCTTGGCGGGCATCGCGTGATGCAGGCCGCCGCCCGGGTGCAGGGCGTGCTCGACGTCGCCGCGCAGGATCGCGTCCATCGCCCGCAACGACCCGTCGGCGACAGAGGCACCCGCCTCGTGCATCCCCGCGAACGCCGGGTTGTCCGACAGGCCGATCCCCATCGCCGCCTGCCGCGAGGGGTCGGCCGAGAACCGGCGCACGGCCTCGTTGTAGGCCGGCAGGTGGACGGCCTGGAGGGCCGCATCGGTGGCCGGCGAGGGCTCGATGGAGGGCTCCGCGCCGACCGCACGCAGCAGGTCGATGCCGGGGCCGAACCGTAGCGGGGTCAGCGGGTGCCCGGGCCCGAAGTCGTACTCGAGCGACCGGGGGCCGAAGACGACGAGGGGGCCGTCATGCGCGCTGGACACGTCGGGCACGATACCGGCGATGGAACGCGTCTACACGACCCCGCGGCTCGACAAGCTGGGCGTCAAGCCGGGCTCGCGGGTGGCGCTGGTCGGGCTCGACGACGTTGCCTTCGAACTGGAGCTCCGGGACCGGACGCAGGACATCACCCACGGCGACCCGCCCCCCGACACGGACCTGGTGTTCCTGGCGGCCGACGACCAAACGGCCCTCGCAGCACTCGCCGCCCTCCGGGAGCGACTCCGTCCGAACGGCGCGATCTGGGTCGTCTCCCGGAAGGGCAAGGCGGCGACGCTGCGCGACGTCGAGGTCATAGCGGCGGCGAAGGCGAATGGGCTGGTCGACAACAAGGTCGCGAGCTTCGACGACGCGCGGACGTCCCTGCGGCTCGTGATCCCGGTCGCCCTGCGGCCGCGCTCCTGAGCCGTTCGGGCCCCGACTGTTACCATCCGCGCATGGACTTGGTCCTCGTCCTCATCGTCGTCCTCGTGATCGTGCTGATCTGGCGCGGCCCCAAGACCCTGCCGTTGCTGGGCAAGGCCTTCGGCCAGGGTGTCAAGGAGGCGCGCAAGGAGATGGACGAGATCAAGACCGATGTCACCGGCTCCCAGGCGGACGCGACGCCGACGGA
>DATDJA010000513.1:0-7545 GCA_036520795.1 Candidatus Limnocylindrales bacterium | reverse complement strand
TGCCCTACGAAGGCCTCGAGGAGCAACCGCCGATGCTGCGCCAGCACACTGGCATATGCGTCCGCGCCCAAGCGCTCCAGGAGCTTGGTCGAGCCCTCGATGTCGGTGAACAGGAGGGTGACGGTCCCAGTCGGCTGCGCGATCACGGCGCAACTATGGAGGATCGCGTCGGCCTACCGCGAGCTGGGCGGAAAAGAAGTGACCCGCCGTTGCCGGCGGGCCACTTGAAGCGCCTGGGTTGAGCGGCCCGTCAGCCGCCGGTCCCGGTGCTGGGAGAAGGCGATGCGTCGGACTTGTTGCCGTCGCCGTCGTGGCCGAAGCCGCGACCGAAGCCGTGGCCGCGGCCGCCGAAGCCGCCGAACATGCCGCGTCCGATCGAGCGGAGCTCGTCGGTGGTGATCTTGCCGTCGTCCATGAGGTTGGTGAGCTGGCGCAGCGGGCTGTCGGCCGGGAGCTGGTCCAGCTCGGCCTGGGTGATCTCACCGTCGGCGAGGAACCCCTTGACCTTCTCGGCCTGCGCGCGGAGCGCCTCCATCTTGGCCTTCCAGTCGGCGAGGCGCTGCTCGCGCTCCGCCTTGAGGCCGTCGAGGATCGCCGTCTTCTGAGCCGCGGTGATGGTGCCCTTGGCGACAAGGTCGTCGAGGACCGACGTCAGCGCCGGGTCCTGGAGCTGGCGCTTCGGGGCGCCCGACGCTCCGGGCGACGGCGACTCTGCCGCGGGAACGACGGCCGCTCCATTGGTGGTCGGGGAATTACCGGTGCTTGCGAGCACCGCCCCGGCGCCCAGGACGACGAGCAGGCCCGCGACCGGGATCACGAGTGACTTGCTGAGCTTCACGTGGAACTCCCCGAATGAAATGCCGTGACGGGCGGGATGAAAGTGACTACACCTTGGTTTCGTCGGCTGAAGAGGACCCGTGGTCCTGCTGTGAGTTCGCTGTGAACGGAAGCCTGACGACGAAGGTCGCGCCGCCACCCGGCGTGGCCTCGTGCCAGATGCGTCCATCATGCGCCGTCACGAGCGATGCCGCGATGGACAGGCCGAGCCCGGTGCCGCCGTTGTCGCGCGAGCGACCCGGATCGGCGCGGTAGAAGCGGTCGAAGACGCTCGACCCGACGGCCTCGTCGATGCCTGGGCCGTGGTCGATCACGCGCAGCTCGGCCTCCTCGCCGTCGGATCGAGCGGCGACCTCGATCGGGCTGTCCGCCGGCGTGTGGACCCGGACATTGGCGAGCAGGTTGCCCACGACCTGGCGCAGCCGGTCCTCGTCGCCCGCCACGACCACCCCGGGCTCGATCGCGGCGGCGATCGGCCGGCCGGATTCCAGCGCTCGCGCGTCGGCGACGGCCTCGTCGGCGATCCGCGACAGGTCGACCGGATCGCGGCGCACGGGCCGGCCCTGGTCGAGGCGCGCGAGCAGCAGCAGGTCGTCGACGAGCGCGCCCATGCGCCGGCTCTCCGTCCCGATCCGGTTCATCGCGGTCGCCAGCTCATCGGGATCGGACAGGCCGCCGGCGCGGTACAGGTCGGCGTAGCCCCGGACCGCCGTGAGCGGCGTGCGCAGCTCGTGCGACGCATCCGCCACGAAACGGCGCAGGCGCTCCTCGCTGGCGGCCTTGGCGTCCAGCGCGGCCTGCTGCTCGCCGAAGCTCGACTCGATCTGGTCGAGCATCGCGTCGAACGCCGTGCCGAGCCGCCCCACCTCGGTGTTGTCGTGCGTGACGCCGGCACGGTGGGTGAGGTCGCCACCGGTGATGCTCTCGGCGGCCTTCGCGATCCGCTCGAGTGGCAGCAGGTCGTGGCGGACGACGATCCACGCGACCACGAGGAGCCCGATCAGCGCGAGGCTGCCCGTGATCAGGAGCGGCCGGATCAGCGTCCCGATCGCGGCGTCGACACCGGCCAGCGGCGCGGCGATCGCGAGCGTGATGTTGCGGCCCACGCGCTGGGTGAGCACGCGGTAGCGCAGCGACCCGTCGGTCGACGGGCGTTCGTCGATCACGCCGTAGGCGGTGGTCGGGATCCCCGACGCGTAGACCGGCAGCACCGGCAGGGGGTCGGGGCTGTCCGAGAAGCCGGACGGATACGAGCGAACGACCTTGCCCTGGCGGTCGAGGCGGAGGACCGCGAGGCGTCGCCCGGCGTCGTTGTCGGGAGCGGCCAGGTTCCCCAGGCGCTGCAGCTGGCTCCCGGGACCGTTGAGCGCGAGCAGGTCGCGGTCGACGCGGTCGACGAGGCTCGCCCGGGTCAATCCCACCAGCAGGATGCCGGCCGCGACCAGGGCGACGGTCAGCATCACCGCGAGCGACAGGAGGAGCCGGGCGCGGAGGCTCATCGGTCGTCAGGCGGCGCCGGGTTGCCCGGCCTCGGGACGCCGGTCGCGACCGTCCGCCCGCAGGACGTAGCCGAACCCGCGGACGGTCCGCAGCAGCCGCGGCTCGACGGCATCGACCTTCCGGCGCAGGTAGCTCACGTACGTCTCGACGACGTTGTCCTCGCCATTGAAGTCGTACTGCCAGACGTGGTCGAGGATCTGCTGCTTCGACAGCACCCGCTCGGGGTTGAGCAGGAAGTAGCGCAGCAGCCGGAATTCGGTCGGCGACAGCTCCACCTCGTCGCCGCCCCGCCAGACCTGGTGCCGGTCCTCGTCCATCTCGAGGTCCTGGTAGCGCAGACGCGCATCGCCGGCGTCGCCGCCCCGGACGCGCCGCAGGAGGGCGCCGATGCGGAGGGTGAGCTCCTCGAGCGAGAAGGGCTTGGTCACGTAGTCGTCGCCGCCGCGCACGAAGCCCGTGACCCGGTCGTCCTCGGAATCTCGCGCGGAGAGGAAGATCACCGGGACGAAGTCGCGCGCGTTGCGCAGCCTCCGGCAGACCTCGAAGCCGTCGATGTCGGGGAGCATCACGTCGAGGACGACGAGGTCGGGCGCGGCGGACGCCGCCGCATCGAGCGCCCCGAGGCCGGACGACGCCGTCGAGACCCGGTAGCCCATGTAGCGCAACGCGGTGGCGAGAAGGTCGGTTATCGCGGGCTCATCGTCGACGACGAGGATGTGCGCGGGACCCGCGGGGGCGGCGTGCATGGCGGTATCTCACGCTCCGTGACTGAGAGTTTCCTGTGAGCCTGCCGTGAGTTCGGGCGACTCGGAACCACCCGTTCGTCCCGTTCGTCGGCCGCCGAGCGGACGACCCGTCGCACGCTGGGTCATCGGGACCGCTGGGTGGCCCATCCGTCGCACGGACGCTCCCCGGTGCGACGTTCCGTCCGCCGAACGAACCGTTTGGCGCGTCACGCGCTGGGTCGTCCGCTGGGCGGTCGCGGATCGGTGTCCCTATGATCGAGCCATGTCCGACCTGCCCGAATCGTTCCCCGCCTACGTGGTCGACAAGCCGGACGGCGGGGCCTTCACCCGTGGCCTTCGCGAGCTGGCGCTCGACGACCTGCCTGCGGGCGAGATCACGGTCCGGGTCGAGTGGTCCTGCGTGAACTTCAAGGACGGGCTCGCGGCTCGCGAGGACGGACGGGTCGCGCGCTCGTACCCGCTGGTCCCCGGCATCGACCTGGCCGGGACGGTGGCCGCCTCATCGGATCCCGCGGTGAGCATCGGGTCGGCGGTCCTGGCCAACGGCTACGACATCGGTACGGCGCGCCACGGCGGGTTCGCCGCCTACGCACGGATCCCCGCCGGCTGGGTGGTGCCGATGCCCGAGGGTCTCTCCGCCCGGGACGCGATGGCCATCGGCACGGCCGGCTTCACCGCGGCGATGAGCGTGGCGGCCCTGGAGGACCGTGGGCTGCATGCGGGCGACGGACCCGTGCTCGTGACGGGGGCGTCGGGCGGCGTCGGATCGGCCGCCATCGCCATCCTTGCCGCGCGCGGTCACGAGGTTTGGGCGGCGACCGGCAAGCTCGACGAGCACGAGCGGCTGGCGGCCCTCGGCGCCGCGGGCTTCCTGACCCGCGACGAGGTCACCGCGCCGGGACGGCCGCTGGACTCCGCGCGCTGGGCCGGGGCGGTGGACACGGTGGGCGCGGCGACGCTGCCTTACGTCCTGCGCACGCTGCGCAACGGTGCCGCGGTGGCGTCGTCGGGCAACGCGAGCGGCGCCGACCTGACGACGACGGTGTTCCCGTTCATCCTGCGCGGCGTGGCGCTGCTGGGGATGGACTCGGCCAACATGCCGATCGAGGCGCGACGCGCCCTGTGGCAGCGGCTGGCGACGGACCTGCGGCCACGGGGGATGGCCGACAGCGTTCGCGAGGTCGGCCTGGACACGCTCGAGCCCGCGCTAGACGGCATCGTCGCCGGCGAGGCGCGCGGCCGCTGGGTCGTGTGGGTCTCGGGCTAGGCGTCAGCCGTCGAGCTCGCCTCGTAGCTGGGCGAGTCCGCGCTCGATCGATTCGCGTGCCGGCCCCGCTGCGTACGGCGCCGCGCTCACGGCATCATCCAGCGTCAGCCCGCCCGCGTGGACTCGCGTTGCCAGGTCGGCGATCGCACTGATCTCGACGAGCGACGCCTCGACGAACGCCCGGCCCGCATGCGCCCCGTGCCCAGGGACGACGACCGTCCGCTCGCCGACATGCCCGAGCAGCGCCTCGAGCGTCTCGGGCCACTCCATCGGATAGCCGTCGCCGAAGGAGGGCGGGGCCCCGTTCTCGACCAGATCGCCGGCGCACAGCACGCCGGCATCGGGGATGCTGATCACGATGTCGTTGTCGGTGTGCCCCCGCCCAAGGTAGGCGAGCTCGATCGGCCGGCCGTCGAGATCGATTGACGCTTGCTCGGTGAACGTCATGTCGGGCGGGTCGAAGGTGACGTCCGCGAGCCCGGCAACGAGCTCCGGCATCTCGTCCGCGACCGCCGTGCGCTGGAGCTCGCCGGTGAGCAGGACCATCGCCGCACACCGTTCGTGGCCCCAGATCACGGCCGGCCGGAAGACGGCGTTGCCGAACGCGTGATCGAAGTGGCCGTGGGTGTTGACGACGATCCCGACGCGCGGCGAGCCGAGGTCGCGCAGGTCGTCGAGGATCTCGCGCGCCTGCGCCGGCGTGGACCGCGTATCGACGATCAGGGCACCGGACCCGCCCAGGACCGCAACGATGTCCTGGTCGAAGAATTCGTAGCGCCGGACGAAGACGCGGTCGCCGATCTCGGTCCATCGCTGGCTCACCGGCCCATCGTACCCACGGGTGCGCCGAACGAGTACGCTCCGCCGCGCACGAGGAATCGTTGATGACCGAAGCACCGGCCCCGCCGTTCACGCCGTCGATCGCTACGGCGAGGATGGCGGACGGGACCATCCTGCGCACGCTCCACTGGCCGGCGCCCGACGATCCGTGGGCGACCGCGCTCGTCGTCCACGGCGTGGGCGAGCACGGTGGTCGCTACGCGAACGTCGCCCGGCCCCTCGTCGCTGCCGGCGTCGATGTCAACAGCTACGACCAACGCGGGTTCGGCGGCTCGGCGGGGCCGCGGGCCTACGTCGAGCGCTGGAGCGACTTCCACGACGACCTCCAGGAGCGGCTCACGTCGCTCCGCGAGTCCGACCCGGATCGCCCGTTCATCCTCTACGGCCACTCGCTGGGCGGGCTGATCGCGACGGGCTATGTCCTGTCGGAGCGACCACGCCCGGTGCCGGACCTGCTGGTCCTCTCGTCGCCGGCGCTCGAGGACGCCATCCCGGCCTGGAAGCGTTCGATGGCGGGTGGGCTGGTGCGCGTGGTACCGCGGATGAAGATGTCGAACGGGGGCATGGGCGACGAGCTCTCGCACGATCCGGCGATCAGCGCCGCGTACGTCAACGACCCACTGTGCCTGGACTCCTCCACCGTCCGTCTCGGCTACGAGGCGTTCGCGGAACAGGCCCGCCTGCGCGTCGCGATCGACGCCCGCGAGGCCATGCCGATGCCGACCTACGTCTTCCATGGGACGGCCGACCGGATCGTGCCGGTGTCCGCGTCCGAGGCGATCGGCCGCAAGGGCAACGTGACCCGGGTGGTCTACAAGGACCTGCGCCACGAGACGCACCATGAGTTCGCGCACGAGGATGTGCTCGCCGGCGTGGTCGGCTGGCTCGAGGGTCAGCGATCCGCCCGGGTGTAGACTCGGCCGACAATCGAAGATCCGCCTCCGGGGAGCGCGCGAGCGCTGAGAGTGTGGTGCAGACCACAGACCCGCGGAACCTGATCCGGTTCGTACCGGTGTAGGAAGCAGGCCCGCAACGCAGCACGCCGCCCCCGGCATCGAGGGCGGCGTTCGTGCTTGATGGAGGTCACGATTTCAATGGCGACGACGGTCTCGAGCCCGGGCGCGGCCGCCCCCGCGTCGCGGGCATGGCGGACGCGCGACATCGTCGTGACGGCGATCATCGGCGTCACCTTCGGCGTCGTGTTCTGGGTCTGGAACATCGCCTGGGGCACGATGTTCGAGTCGGTGTTCGTGTTCGCGCCGCCGGCCAAGGACCTGCTGTACGCGGTCTGGCTCATCCCCGCCGTGTTGGCGCCCCTGATCGTCCGCAAGCCCGGTGCCGCACTGTTCGCCGAGATCGTGGCGGCCGGGGTCTCGGCGATCCTGGGCAGCCAGTGGGGCGTGGATGCGCTGATCTCGGGCTTCGTCCAGGGCCTCGGCGCCGAGGTCGTGTTCGCGCTCACGCTCTACCGCGTATGGACGTTCCCGGTGCTCGCGGCTGCGGCCGTCGCCTCCGCGGCATGTGCCTGGGTCCACGACTGGGTGCTGTACTACGCAGATGTGTCGTTCGAGCTCCAGCTGGTTCGCGGGCTGCTAATGGCGGTGTCCGCGATCGTGATCGCCGCCGGCGGCTCGGTGCTGCTCGTGCGCTCGCTGCGTCAGGCCGGCGTGCTGGAGGGGTTCCCAGCTGACGGCTGAGCCGGCCCCGGGGGTGCCCGGCGCGATCCGCGCCGAGGGGCTGGCCTTCCGGTTCGCGAGCCGCCCGGTCTTCGCGTTCGAGGACGTCTCGTTCGCGGTCGAGCCCGGGGAGTGCCTGCTCGTCGTCGGGCCGTCGGGGTCGGGCAAGAGCACGCTCGCGCTCGCCCTCGCCGGCCTCGTGCCGCGCGAGTTCCCCGGCGAGTGGCGAGGCCGGCTGACGGTCGACGGCCTCGACCCGCTGACGGCAACAGGTTCCGAGATCGCGGCGAGGGTCGGTCTCGTGTTCCAGGACCCCGAGAGCCAGCTGGTCATGGACCGGGTCGAGGACGACGTCGCGTTCGGGCTCGAGAGCCGTGCCTGGTCCCGCGACGCGATGCTCACCCGGGTCCCGGAAGCGCTTGCGGAGGTGGGCCTCGGCGGGCTCCAACGGCGGCGGTCGACGACGCTGTCCGGCGGCCAGCAGCAGCGGCTCGCGTTGGCCGGCGCGCTCGCCCCGCGGCCCGGGATCCTCGTGCTGGACGAGCCGACCGCGAACCTCGACCCGCCGGCGGCGCGTGCGTTCGCCGCCCGGCTCGCCGCGCTTCGCGCGTCGCGGGTCGTGACGATCGTCCTCGTGGAGCACCGGGTCGACGTTGCGTGGCCGCTCGCCGACACCGTG
>DATDJA010000512.1:0-3661 GCA_036520795.1 Candidatus Limnocylindrales bacterium | reverse complement strand
TGCTGCCTCCCGTAGGAGTCTGGGCCGTGTCTCAGTCCCAGTCTGGGTGATCGTCCTCTCAGACCACCTACCGATCGTCGCCTTGGTGAGCCATTACCCCACCAACGAGCTAATCGGACGCAGGCCCCTCCCGAAGCGCCTCGCGGCTTTGATGACACGAATGAACGTGTCGCCACATGCGGTATTAGCCACCCTTTCGGGCAGTTATCCCCCACTTCAGGGCAGGTCACCCACGCGTTACTCAGCCGTCCGCCACTAACGAGCAAGCTCGTTCGTTCGACTTGCATGTCTCATGCACGCCGCCAGCGTTTATCCTGAGCCAGGATCAAACTCTCCGCGAAAACTTGACCTTGCGATCAAGTTGAATCTCAAGAGCTTGGTCCAGGCACGTTCTTGTGCTGACTGTTCCTACCACTCTTCAGTTGTTAAGGTGCAGCGCCCGGCCTTTACCGCCCAGAGCGCGGACTGCTCATGATTGCGCAGACCGCCCCCCGTGTCAAACGGGGCATCGGGGATTGGCCCTGCTTGCGCAGGGGACCGGCGAGCCTCGGGTCGTGAGGCACGAGGGCGGATGATATGGCGCGTCGCGGCGGGTCGTCAAACGTGCGCCGGCGTCCGCGGCACGCCCTGTGGCGAGCCTAGATCGGGCTCTCCTGGACCACGAGGATGAAGGCCGCGCCGCTGAGCCAGCACAGGAGCGCCAGCTCGACCGAGCCCTGGGCCCCCAGCGGCCCGACGGCCACCAGCCAGACGAGGAGGCCCAGCACCGCCGCGGCGAGCGCCTTCGTCAGCCGCAGGAGGATCTCGAACAGCAGCTCCCGCATCAGAGCTCCCGGCGGCCCTGGAGCGCCCGGATCAGCGTGACGTCGTCGGCGTACTCGAGGTCGCCGCCGACCGGGATGCCGCGGGCGATCCGCGTCACGGACCCGACGTGGCCGTCGAGCCGCTCGCCCAGGTACATGGCGGTCGCTTCGCCCTCCAGGGTCGGGTTGGTCGCGATGATCACTTCCTCGATCCGCTCGCCGCGCGCCTCCGCCTCATCGACGCGCGCGAGGAGCTCGCGGATCTTGAGCCGCTCGGGCCCGATGCCGTCGATCGGGCTGATCGCCCCGTGGAGCACGTGGTAGCGGCCGCGGAACTCGCCGGTCCGCTCGATGGCCAGCACGTCGAGCGGTTCCTCCACCACGCACAGCCGCACGTCCTCGCGACCCGGGTCGCGGCAGATCGGGCACTGCGGCGCGTCGCTGATGTTGAAGCAGGTGTCGCAGAACACGACCTCGTCGCGGACCGCGATCAGGGCACGCGCGAGGGTCCGCGCCTCGGCGTCGGGGGCACGCAGGAGGTGGAAGGTGAGCCGCTGCGCCGTCTTGGGTCCGACGCCGGGCAGCCGGGCGAAGGCCTCGATGAGGCGCGCGACGGGCTCGATGATGGCGGTGGTCACGCGCGCGCGATCAGCCGAGGCCGGGGATGCGCAGGCCCGCGGTCAGCGCGCCCATCTTGTCCGCTTCGAGTTCACGGGCGTTGCGGATCGCTTCGCCGACGGCCGAGACGATCAGGTCCTGGAGCATCTCGACGTCCTCGGGGTCCACCGCGGACGGGTCGATGACGAGACCGACGAGGTCGCCCTTGCCGCTGACGGTGGCCGTGACCACGCCGCCACCGGCCGACGCGTCGATCCGCGCAGCCTCGAGCTCGGCCTGGACGCGGGCCGCCTCCTGCTGCATCTGCATGACCATCTTCTGCATGTTGCCCATGCCCATGGGTACGGGTCCTCCGGTCGGGTTGGTGGGTCCGATACGTGCTGTTCGTGCGGCAAGTCTCGCCGATGCGGGGGCCTCGCGCACCATCGAGAGGCGGTCAGGTGACCTCGCGAACGTCGGCGATGTCCTCGGCGAAGATGCGCTGCGCCTCGGCCATGATGTGCGCGGCGTCCGCGTCGTCGGGCAGGGGTGGCAGCAGGTCGAGGTTGCTCACCACACAGCGGACGCCCACGGGGTGGCCGAGGTAGCCGGCGATCCCCTCCTCGATCCCGGCTCGCTTCTTCTCCGCGATCTCGCGCATGAAGTCCTTTTCCTCGGGGAAGCCGAGCGTCACGACGTTGCCATCGACGGAGATCGGGCGGCAGGCATCGATGAGCGGCTTCAGGGCCGGGCTCTTGCTGACGACGGCGATGATCTGCGACCAGCCGCGCCGGAGGCGCTCGAGGTCGTCGCCGGCGGTGGCGTCGGCCGTCGCTGGCTCGGCGGCTGCCGCAGCCTCGGCGGCCGCGGGCGGCGCGGTGGCTTCGAAGACCGGCTCCGGGGCGGCAGCCGTGTCGTCCATGACCGGTGTCGGCGGACGGGCCGGCTCGCGGGTGGGTGGCCTGGCGACGGGTGCCGGCTCGGGACGAGCGGTCCGGACCTGCGGGGCAGGGACCGCGGCGGGCTGCGACTGGACGACGCGCGCGGGCGACGGCGCCGGGTCGAGGAGGGCCAGCTCCAACTGGAGGCGCAGGCCCCCGGGACCGAGCCGTGTCGGGTCGATCGAGCCCAGGCGGCGGGCGGCGGCGACGAGCGCGGCTTCGTCGGACGCGCCTGACGCCAGCCCGGCAATGAGCCGGTCCCGCAGCGCGTCCACGACCTGGTCGAGGAACACGCGCAGGTCCCGGCCTCGATCCTCGAGCCCGTCGAGCAGCGCGATACCTCCGGCCGCGTCGCCGTCGGCCATCGCGGTCACGAACGCGTCGACGGTCTCGGCATCGGCGAGGCCCAGGAGGTCGCGCACCGCATCGGCCGTCACCGGACCCACCGTGGATGCGAGCAGCTGGTCGAGGATCGACTCGGCGTCGCGCATCCCGCCCGCCGCCAGCCGGGCGATGACCGCGATGGCCTCGGGGTCGACCTCCCGTCCGTCGGCGGCCAGAATGCGTTCGAGCTTCCCGGTGATCTCGGGGATGGTCAGGCGCCGGACGTCGAACCGCTGGAGCCGCGACAGGATGGCCGGCGGGAACTCCTGGGGATGGGTGGACGCGAACATGAAGCTGACGAACTCGGGGGGTTCCTCGAGCGACTTCAGGAGCGCGTTCCAAGCGTCCTTGGTGATCTGGTGCGCCTCGTCGAGGATGTAGACCTTGCGCCGGAGGTCCGTCGGGGCATAGGCGAGGCGCTCGCGGAGGTCGCGGACGGCCTCGATCCCGCGATTGGACGCGGCGTCGATCTCGACCAGGTCGAGGGCTCGGCCCTCGCGGATCGCGACGCACGACGGGCAGCGGTCACAGGGGTCGGCGTTGGGCTGCAGGTCCGTGCAGTTCAGCGCCTTGGCGAGGATCCGCGCGAGCGATGTCTTGCCCGTCCCGCGCGGACCCGTGAACAGGATCGCGTGCGAGACCTTGCCGGTCGCGACCGCGTTGCGCAGCGTGGCGACCACCGCCTCCTGCCCGACGATCTCGGAGAACGTCTGGGCTCGCCAGCGGCGATAGAGCGCCTGGTGCGGGATCTGTTCGGTCAACGGCGCTCCTCGGCGGGCAGGTCGAGGCGGGAGTTTTGCCGTGCACCCCCCGTCGATCAGGACGCTCCCGCGCCCACCGACGCCCGCAACTCGGACCAGGCCATTCCGCGGCACCCGGCGATCACCGCTGAGTGCTGCTTCCTTCCGGACCTGACACGGTTCACGAGTCGCCGCT
>DATDJA010000511.1:0-4114 GCA_036520795.1 Candidatus Limnocylindrales bacterium | reverse complement strand
ATCATCGCCGGTTCGACGATAAGCAGGAGTGCCGCGGCCATGCCGAGCGCCGCCGGCGCGCGTCCGGCTCGCCCGCTCTCCCGTGCCATGAGCGCGACCCCGGCCATGACCGCGGCCCGCACGACCGACGGCGACGCTCCGGCAGCCACGACGTACGCGATCACGGTCCCGAGGATCCCGAGCGTGATCACTCGCCGCGATCGCCCGCGCAGGACGCCGGCCACGAGCCCGGCGACGATCGCGATGTTCCAGCCGGAGATGGCGACGACGTGGCTGACGCCGGCCGTCGCGAACTCGGCGGCGAGCGTCCGATCGACGCGCTCGCGCAGCCCGACGAGGATCCCGGCGGCGAGCCCGGCCTCGGGCTCGGGGAGGGCGAGCCGGAGCGCATCGCCACTCGCGCCGCGGAGCGTCTGGAGGCCCAACGGTGCGGCTTCCTTGAGCGTCATCGCCCGGCCGTCGAGCGTGCCGGCCGCGCCCGAGCGCCGGAGGTAGTCGCCATACGGGTCGTCGTCCGGCGGCGGACGCAGCCGACCGTCGACCTCGACGACATCGCCCGCCGCGACCGTCGGGTATGCGGGCAGGGTGGCCGCGACGGCGACCTCGCCGCCTTCGGTGTGCAGGCGCAGCCGCGCGACCTGGTCCCCATCTCGTGGCGACCCGACCGAGTCCACGGTCGCCGTCCAGGGACCTCGATCGTCGGGGAGAGGTGGCGTCGCCGCGGCCGTGGGACCCAGGAGCACGCGGATCGCCAGGGCGACGGCTCCCACCCCGGCCGCGACGCCGGCACTCCGCGCCGATCGCGAACCGCGCAGCGAGGCGTGAGAGACGGCGAAGACCATCAGCCCGACGACCAGCACCGCGGCCACCGGGACCCCGCTCGACGCCGCGGCCGCCCCGCCGGCGACACCGATCGCGAGCCATCCACCCCGTGGCAGGCGGCCTCGCGGCGAGCTCACGGTCCGACGGTGACGAGGGCTCGGATCTTCTCGAGCGTGGCGGCGCCGACCACTTTGCGCGTCCCGAGGTCATCGATCGACGCGAACGGCTGCTCCTCGCGGGCGGCGACGATCTTGGCAACGGTGACCGGACCGATCCCGGGCAGGGTGTCCAGCTGGTCGGCCGTTGCCCGGTTGAGGTCGATCGGGCCAGTCGCCGCCGCACCCGCCGCCGCGTCGCCGGCGCCGACCGGCGCACCAGCGCCAGTGGCCGCCGCTTCACCTCGTACGGGAACGTGGATTTCGTCGCCATCGTGGAGTGGCGCGGCCAGGTTCAGCTGGCGGTCGGCCTGCGCGACGTCGACCCTCGGCCCGAACCCGCCGGCCGCCGTCAACGCGTCCCCGACCCGGGATCCGGCCGGCAGCCGGTAGACGCCGGGGTCGGCGACAGCCCCGCCCACCTCGACGACGAGCACGGCCTCGCCCGCGCCGAAGCTCGAACCGGCGTCGCCGGACACGTCCTCGGCCGCACCCGCGCCGTCGACCTCGATCGTCGGTTCAGGCCGGTTGGCCAGGAGCAGGACGACCGCGCAGACGGCGATCGCGACGGCGACCGCGCCCATCGCATGCCACGGGATGCCGCGCTGGGCCGGCTCAGGCGCCGGCGATCCGGCCTCGGTCGATTCGAGAGCGCGCCACGGCGCGCCGGTCGGCTCCACGGGTGAGCAGCTCCCCGGCGGGCCGCAGGCGGGCGGGTGGGGGGCCATCGATCCCGTGGGGGGCACTTCCGACGGGATCGATGTCCATGAGAACCCTACGAGCTGCGACTTATCCCGGACTTATCCTCCCGGTCAAAATGGCGGCCCGTCCTCGCCGCACACGGACGGTTCCCAGCAATAGGCCGGCAGGCCGAGGTCGGCTCGGACCTTCGTCACATACGCTTCGTACTTCCCGAACTTGTTCCTCACTTCTCGTCGAAAGCTCCACCACGCGTCCGTCCCGTCGGCGGGCGGTTGGGTGACATACAACTCCTGCACCGCGGTGGCCTTCCGGATCAGGGCCCGCAGGTCCGCCTTCGTGTCAGCAGGTACCTCGAGTTGCTTCATGGCGGTGACGAACAGGCCCCAGGCCTCCGATGTACGTCGGCCTTCGGCTTTCGCCCCAGCTCGGGTGTCGGCTGGATTACCCCTGGGCGTCGCTGCAACGAGGGCGTCGGTGGCGCGACCAGCGGCCGCCAGGTACCCGGCCGCCGCCGTCGTCCGGACCGCTTCAGGGTCGGGCGTGGGGGTCGGCTGTAGTGAGGCGGATGCGGATGGCGCTGGCTCACCGGAGCTGGGCGGAGCCTGGACGCTGTTAGCGGGCGCCGAGGCGTCGACCTGGGCCGCTGGGCTGCCCACGGGCGCCGGCTCAGGATTGGGTCGTGTGAGGATCGACCCGAAGAGGCTGGCACCGATCGCGACGACGAGCACGCCAGCTCCCACGAGCCCTAGCCGAGTGTTCTGGGTCATGTGCCTGTTCCTCCATGGCGCGAGCCAGGCGAACCTGGAGCGACGCCGTCGAGTTGTCTTGAGTTGGGCACGGGCCGCCCAAAGCACGCGATCCGTGAGCTCGGCCGGGCCGGATTCCAGGTAGGCCTGGATCTGGCGGTCGAGGTCGTCGTCGGTCGTCATGCCAGTTGCTCCGCGGTGGTGGCCCGGTCGTCAGCCTCGATGGCGGCGCGGAGGGCCCGTGTGGCATAGAAGAGGCGGGACTTCACGGTCCCGATGGGAATCTCGAGTGCGAGGGCGATCTCGGGCTGACTCCATCCCAGGTAGTGATGGAGCACGACGATCGCCCGCTGGTCGGTCGGCAAACGCCGGAACCCCCGATCCAGACGATCCCTGTCGACGATGATCGACGTCGGGTCCGAGATGCCGGCGATATCGATGGGGAGCGCCCGCAGGTGGGCGTTCGAGCGGCGGCCCCGATCGGCCTCGAGGTAGCACTCCCGCACGAGAATGCGAGTCAGCCACGCCTCGAACCGGTCGGCGTCGCGAAGGGTCGGGAGGTCGCGCCACGCGTTGACGAGGGTCGCCTCGACGGCGTCCTCGGCTCGATGAAGATCGCGCAGGATCCGATACGCGATCGCGAGGAGTCGATCGCCGGCGATGGCCATCAGGCCGGCGTATGCATCCTCGTCACCCTGGATCGCCCGTTCGACGAGCGTTCGATCCACGTCGGCGCTCCCTCTCGCGTCCCGAACGGGACGCTACACCCCTGATGGGGGGCGCCGCAGTCGATTGGTTCGATCCCGGACTCATGCGCAGCCATCACGCATTGGAACCGCGTTGCAATGAGGGGAATCGGCGACCCGCCATAGGATGGACTCGATGCCCGACGATCCGATCGAGCTGCCGCCCCCTCCCGAAAACGCCGATCCGTTCCCGCGCGACCGGTTCACGACGATGCTCCACCGGCTGCCCAACTACGTGCGGCTCTCGTGGCGGTTGGGCAGGGACCCGATGCTCAGCAAGGCCCGCCGCGCCGCCGTCGTCGCGGCCGCGGGCTACGTCGTGAGTCCCGTGGATCTCGTCCCGGGCATCGTCCCGGTGCTCGGCCAGCTCGACGACCTCGCGTTCGCCCTGCTGGCCCTTCGGCTCGCCCTCGATGGCCTGCACCCGGACCGGCGTCGAGCCCACCTCGCGGCCGTGGGCCTCGAGGATGCGCACATCGCCGACGACCTGCGGACGATCGGGGCGACCACGACCTGGATCGCGCGGAGCGGCCTGCGCCTGACCGGGCGCATGCTCCGCGAGGGGGGCGAGCTGACGATCGCCGGAGCCGCGATCGCCGGACGGTCGAGTCGACGCGCCGCCGCCGCCCTGCAGGGTCGGATTGCCCAGGCTCGGCGCAACGACGACGACCCGGCCGAGCAGCCCCCACAGGCGCGTCCCCGCCGACTGGCGCTGCGCCGACCACGCCCCTGACGCAAGGGTTGGCGGGCGTCGCACCCGGCGGTGTGCAGCAGGCGCACATTCTTGCGCGCCATGCGGCGGTTGGTCCGCTGTGGGTGTCAATCCTGTGCGGCCGGCGCACGAACGCGACGCGAATGTCGCCCTGGTGACGTCGCCGGCCCGCACCTGTGCGGCCTGCGCACAACATCGACGCTCCCCGCTGCCGTGAGGGCAAGGATGTGC
>DATDJA010000510.1:0-6128 GCA_036520795.1 Candidatus Limnocylindrales bacterium | reverse complement strand
CAGTCGCGGTAGGGCGACTCGGCGCCCATCTCCAGGACGTTGTGGAACGGCCAGAACCCGCGACCGCAGTGGTTGAACACCCCGTCGATGACCACGCGGATCCCGCGCGCGTGCGCCGCGTCGAGCAGCTCGCGGAACGCGGTGTCGCCCCCGAGCAGGGGGTCCACCCGGTAGTAGTCGTACGTGTGGTAGCGGTGGTTCGACGCCGAGACGAAGATCGGGTTGAGGTAGATCGCGTTCGCGCCAAGGTCCTCGATGTGGTCGAGATGCTCGATCACGCCGTACAGGTCACCGCCCTTGAATCCTTCGACCGTGGGCGGCGCCCCCCATGCCTCGAGGGGACCGGGCGCGGGCACCCGGCCACTGCGCGCGAAGCGGTCCGGAAAGACCTGGTAGAAGACGGCGTCGCGGACCCAGCCCGGCGTGTCGATCGGCATCGGATGGCGGTCAGCGACGCGGCCGGCGGTCAGTGTCGGGCACGGTGGATGCCGACGTTGTTCAGGGCCTGGACGTCCACGCTGGCTGCGCCGATCTCCTCGAAGCCGGGCGTGTCGGGCTCGGGCCGTGGGGGGCGGAACGCGGTGTGCGAGAGCGAGTCGTCATCGGTCGGGTCGGCCGGCACCGGGCCCGCCGCTCGGGTCCAGGAGAAGCGGGCGTCGTCATCCTCCTGGACGCCGATCGGCCACGGGTCGCCGCGATAGGGGCGGAACACACCCAGGCCGAGGCGGTTGGCGGGGACGAGCGCGACCTTGCCGAGCGCGATGATCACGGCGATGCCGGCGACGCCGACGATCATCGAGATCACGTCCGGGGTCATGTGCCGACGACCTCGTGTCGCGCGGCGGGGCGGTCCGTGGCAGGCGATGCATCCTGCCTGCCGTGCCCGATTCTACGGGCGCTCGGTCGGACATCGGCAGGGCCGGCGGTCACATGGATGGCGCTCCGGCAGGCCCGTCTCACGAGACGCCGCCCGCGGCGAGGTCGGTCGTCCAGAGGTCGACGCCCGGGGCGACGGAGGCGAGGGGCAGGTGTCCGCCGGTGGTAGTCACGCACTCCCCGGTCAGCACCGAGACGAAGGGCGTCCCATCGCCGATCGCCCCGCGCGCCACGGCCAGCCCGCCCGCGGGCAGGTCGGATGCGGCGCGAGCGACCACGACGATCACCTGCTCCTCGTCCGTGTCGCGCTGGAAGGCGAGCCAGTCCTCGCCGGTCTCCAGGACCTGGAACCCGCCGCTGCGGAGCGCGCGCGACCGGAGCCTGAACTTGACCAGGGCGCGCACGAACGCGAGGTGGTCGAGGTCCCAGTCCGCCTCGTCCCAGGGCATCGTCAGCCGGGTTGCGTTGCCCCCCTCGCCCGCCAGCCCGACCTCGTCGCCGTACAGGACGGCCGGCACGCCGACATAGCCGAACAGCAGGCCGAACGCGGCGCGGATCCGGCCCTGGTCGCCCCCGACGACGGAGCGCACGCGGGGCGTGTCGTGGCTGTCGAGCAGGTCGTACTGGCAGCGAAGGACGGCCCACGGGATCGCCGCGCGGTAGGCGGCGAGCGTCGCGACCAGCTCGTCCGTCCCGCGCGGACCGCCGGCGACGACCGTGCCGATGCCCGAGCTGCGAAACTCGGCCCCCGAGAGCCACTCCAGGACTGGCGTCGCGAACCCGGCGTAGTTCATCACGCCGTCCCACTGGTCGCCGTTGAGCTGGTCCGTCGGATCGTAGAAGTGCTCGCCCATCAGGTAGGCGTCCGGGTTGAGGTCCTTGACCGCGGCCCGCATCCCGCGGGCGACGTCCGCGCCGAGCTGGACCGGGCCCTGGCGGCCGAGCATGTTCGCGACGTCGATCCGCCAGCCGTCGATCGAGAACGGCGGCCGCAGCCAGCGCCGCAGGATCGAGTCGTCGCCCGCGTACATCGCCTCGCGCAGGCCGTGGTCGCGGTAGTCGAGCTTGGGCAGCGATCGGACGCCCAGCCACGACTCGTACTCGTCGGGCCGGCGGTGGAACGTGTAGTAGCCCGCCGTGGGCGCGTCGGGATCCGCCTGCGCCGCGAGGAACCAGGGGTGTTCGGCGCCCGTGTGGTTGGGGGCGATGTCGAGGATGAGCCGGATGTCGCGTGCTTCCGTCGCGCGGCGCAGCGAGACCAGCGCGTCGTCGCCGCCGAGGTGCGCCGCGACGCGCCCGTAGTCGATGGTGTCGTAGCCGTGGTTCGACCGCGATTCGAAGATCGGGTTGAGGTAGATCGCGTTGACGCCGAGTCCGACGAGGTGGTCGAGGCGCGCCTCGAGTCCCGCGAGATCGCCGCCGAAGAAGTCGACCGAGCCGCCCGGCCCGTCGGTCGGGCGGTCGCCCCACGCGCGCCGGCGACTTGGATGCCCGCGATAGATCCAGCTCCCGTCCCCGACGTCGTTGGTCGGGTCGCCGTTGGCGAACCGATCGGGAAACACCTGGTAGAAGACGCGATCGGCGAGCCATGACGGCGGGTCGAAGCCCGCCACCAGCCGGAAGTCGTCCCGATCGGTCACGTCCTCCCGATACAGGCCGCGACCGTTGAGCCAGTGGTACCCGGACGCCCCGACGACCAGGAACCGGTAGTCCGTCACCGGCGCCTCCAGGCGGGCGGTGACCTCGAACCATCGGCAGGCCGCGCCGGGCGTCGCCTCCGCGAGCTCCGATAGCACCTGCTCGCCGTCCGGTGCCGTGCGCAGGAACACGCGGTCGACCGGGGCGTCGGGCCCGGCGCGCACGCGGAACAGGACCTCGTCGCCGAGGCGCAGCCGGCCGGGGTCCGTTCCCCCGACCGGCAACACGTAGCGCACCGAGCCGTCGTGATGGACCGATTCGAGACCGTGGGTCGTCGAACCGGTCCCTGGGCGCCCGATCAACCCTTGACCGCACCGGAGGTGAGGCCGCCGACGATGTAGCGCTGGAGTCCGTAGAACAGGACGACCGTCGGGATCGCCGTCAGCAGCGTCCCGGCCGCGAACATCCCGAAGTTCGCGTTGCGCTCGCCGGCGATCAGGCCGTACAGACCCACGGCGAGCGTCTTGCTG
Source organism: Candidatus Limnocylindrales bacterium (assembly GCA_036520795.1). Lineage (GTDB taxonomy): Bacteria > Chloroflexota > Limnocylindria > Limnocylindrales > CSP1-4 > CAIXZV01. Next base: position 3,084 of record DATDJA010000510.1, on the reverse strand, counting down.
TCGCCCTGGGTCAGGAACACGCTGGCCATCAGGAACTCGTTGATCGCCCCGATGAACCCCAGCAGGCCGACGACGACGAGGATCGGCACGACCAGGGGCAGGATGATCTGGAAGAACGTCGTGGTGTGCGAGGCGCCGTCGACCTTCGCGGACTCATCGAGCTCCCGCGGAACGGTGTCGAAGAAGCCCTTGATCAGCCACGTGTTGACGCCCATCGCGCCGCCCAGGTAGAGCAGCACCAGGCTCCACGGGGTGTTGAAGCCGATGATCGGGTAGAGGTCGGTGATCTTGGTGAAGATGATGTAGATCGTCACGATGGCCAGGAACGCGGGGAACATCTGGACGATCAGCAGGAACAGCAGTCCCGGGCGACGGCCCGAGAAGCGATAGCGCGAGAAGGCGAAGGCGGCGAACGTCGCCAGCGCGAGCGAGAAGAACGTCGCGCAGCCCGCGATCAGGATCGAGTTGACGAACCACCGCGCGAAGTCCGTCTTCGAGAACAGGTTCTCGAAGTTCGCGGTGCCGAACTGGCGCGGGATCAGGTCGGTCGAGCTCAGCGTTCCCAACGGGTTGAACGCCGCCGAGACGACGAAGGCGATCGGGATCAGCGCGAAGATGATCGCGCCGATCGCCACCAGATGGCGCCAGCCGACGGCGGCGAACCAGTTCTGACCGGTCATCGGTTGATCTCCTCGAGGGCGGCGGTGCGCCGGAACCCGATGATCGAGAACACGGCAACGATCACGAAGATCAGCACGGAGATGGCGGCGGCGAAGCCGTACTGGGCGCCGCCCTCGGTGAACGCGAGCCGGTACGTGTAGCTCACCAGCAGGTCCGTGCCGCCTGCCTTCACGTTGTCAGGTGGGAACGGGGCACCGCCCGTCGTCAGCTGGATGACGTTGAAGTTGTTGAAGTTGAACGCGAACGAGGCGATCAGCAGCGGCGCCACCGCGACCAGGAGCAGCGGGAACACGACCGCCCTGAATGCCTGGTACGGCTTGGCGCCGTCGACCGCGGCTGCCTCGGTCATGTCCGCCGGGATGGACTGGAGGGCGCCCAGGCAGACCAGGAACATGTACGGGTAGCCGAGCCAGAACTGGACGAGCAGCACGGCGAACCGCGCGGTCCACACGCCCCCGAACCAGTTGACCGACTGGCCGGTCAGGTTGTTGATGAGCCCGAAGTCGGTGTTGAACATGTCACGCCATACCAGCAGCATCGCGAACGAGGGCATGGCGTACGGCAGGACGATGAGCAGCCGGTAGAACCGCAGCGCCCGGAGCCGCGGTGAATTGAGCGCGATCGCCACCAGCAGGCCGGCCACGAAGGTCGTGAGGACGGTGAGGACAGCGAACGCGAAGTTCCAGCCGAGGATTCCGAGGAACGGCCCGGCAACGGAGGAGTCGGTGAACGCCCGGGTGTAGTTGCTGAGGCCGACGTTGACCTGCCAGCCCTGCGGGAGTGCCGTAGCGGTCTCGGCGTTGATGAAGCTGCCCCGCGTGTTGTCCGCCGTATAGACCGTCCCCGTGGTCGAGTCGGTGATGCAGTCGCACGCCGGGTCGTAGGTCGCGGTGGCCAGGCCCTCGTATGCCTTGCTCACCCCCGATGCCCGGATCGCGCCGTTGTCGGTGGGAACGCTGAACGCCTGGACGTCCGCCGACCGTGCCGCTGCCTGGCCGAGGTTCAGCAGCGTCAGGTCGCCCGCGGCCGTGACCTTGCCGGTTGGCCCGGTCGTGCAGTCGGTGCACGGCGTCAGGCCGTCCGCGGCGCCCACCTGGACCGTCTGGGTGGTTGGGTCGTAGAGCAGGAACTGGAGGTTCCCGGTCGCGACGTCGCCCAACGTCGCGATCGTCAGGACGTACTCCGCGGAGCCCGGTACCTGCTTGACCGACGATCCCTCGACCGCCGTGATCGCGTCGTCCTTCGTGCCGCGATGGCCGTCACCGAAGTTCGTGAACGACACGCCGAACGTGGACACGACCGGGATGACCTGAAAGGCGACCAGGAAGATCGTGCCGGGCACGATGTACTTGAGTGGGATGTGCCACGGCTGCAGATAGATGAAGAAGATGGCGACGGTCACCAGGACCAGCACCGTGAGCCAGAACCACTCCTCGCCGTTGACGAGCGGGATGGCGGCGGCAACAGCGATCGCCGCAACGATCGCAAGCAGCAGGATCTTCCCGAGCAGCCCCCGGGTGCTGCCCGCGGCCAGCCCGAACCTCGGGGTGGTTGATATCGCAGTCACCGGATCGCTCCTCCTCCGTCACCCCGTGGGGCGCCAGCGGGCGCCGTGAACCGTGTCATCGGCCGGCGGCCGGCGGATGCGGCCGGTGCGACCCTCACGGATCGCCCGGCCGCATCGCGCGCGTCGTCGACTACTGGTTGGCGATCCCGTCGCGGATCGCCTTGGCGGCGGCCGAGAGCGCCGTCGACGGGTCGGTCCCGCCCACGATCGCCGACTCGGCGATGCCGAATGGGCTCCAGACCTGCCCCATCTCAGGGATCGCGGGCAGGATCGTGCCGTTGGCTCCGGCCTCCGCGAACTTCGGGATGTTCGGGTCAGCGGCGGCCGCCGCGGTGGCGGCCTCGGTCATCGCCGGGCGGCGCGGGTCGACCGCGTACAGGCCCGACTGGAAGTCGGCGGTCGGGACGACGCTCGTGAGGAACTCCTGGGCGAGCGTCTTGTTCTTGCCGTTGCTGGCGAGGTAGAAGCCGTTGACGCCGATGAACGGCGACGCGGGCTTGCCACCCTCGAACATCGGGATGGCGCAGACGTCGTAGGGGACCTTGGCCTTCACGATGTCCGCGATGGCCCACGGGCCGGAGACGAGGAAGGGGGTCTTGCCGCCGGTGAACAGCGGGATGGCGTTCTTGTCATCGACGGAACGCTTGAGCGCACCGACGCCCTTCTCGCCCAGGTCGAACAGCTTCTGGCCGGCGGCGATGGACTCCGGGGAGTCGACGGTGACGTTGGACCCATCCGGGTCACCGGTCGCCGTGGTGCCGAAGAACGAACCGCCCCCCGACGTGAACAGCGGGTAGATGTGGTAGGCGTCGCCCTTCTGGCCGACCTGGAGGGCC
>DATDJA010000509.1:0-3367 GCA_036520795.1 Candidatus Limnocylindrales bacterium | reverse complement strand
AGCGTCCGCGGGGCGCCGACGACCCAAGCCTCGAGCAGCTCGTCGTCCACGTGCTGCGGCTCGATCGAGCTCAGGCGGATCCGCTCGACGTCGGTCTCGGCCAGGATCCGTCGGACGAGTCCAGCCAGGGTGAGGGCGGATCGCGAGTGAGTCCCACGATGCCCCCTTTCGGACCAGCCGCCGTCGTAGGTGCCGATGTTGATCCCGGTGAGGACGATCTCGCGGTGGCCTGCGGAAAGGGCCCGGCGGACGTCGGCGAGGACCGTCTCGGGGTGGAGCGACCGCTCCCCGCCGCGGGCTCGCGGGATGATGCAGTAGGTGCAGTAGAACGAGCAGCCGTCCTGGACCTTGACGAACGCCCGGGTCCGCTCAACGGCGGCGCGGTCGTCGGCGATCCCGTCGATAGGCGCCGCGACGAGGTCCACGCCCGAGAGCGTGGGCAGCGGCGCGTTCGGCCGCACTGCGGCGCCGAGCAGACCTTCGAGCTCGGCGAGGTACCCGGCCTTGCCGTCGTTGCCCACCAGCCGTGCGTCGGGGTCGACCCTCGCGAACGCCTCGGGCCCTACCTGGACCGAGCACCCCGTGACGACGATCTCCGCACGCGGGTTCGCCCGCCTCGCCCGGCGGACCGCCGCGCGTGACTTCTCGTCCGCCGTCGCGGTCACGGTGCACGTGTTCACGAGGTAGAGGTCGGCCGCCCGGTCCGGGTCGACGAGCGGAACCCCCGCCTCGCGCAGCAGGCGCGCCGCCCCCTCCATCTCCGACTGGTTGACCTTGCAGCCGAGGTTGACGATCGCCGCCGAGCGCGGCATCACCACAGCTGGGGCTTCGTCGACATCAGGAACGCGATCAGGCCGACCATCGACGTGAGGCCGTAGGCGACGTAGCGCTGCCGCCGGGCGCGATCCCTCCAGGCCGCGCGGTCGGCGTCGGTCGCGATGCCGTCCCTGGCCTGGAGCTTGCGCAGCTGCGGGCGCTGGATCACGAACGCCACGATGGCCGCGACCGCGTACGTCGCCAGGCTCACGAGGAGCCACGGCTGCTCGAGCATCCGCGGACCGAGGACGACGATCATCGCCATCCCGGTGAGCGCGAGCCCAGCGCCGATCACGACCGTCCCGTGCGCCTGGACCGCTGAGAGGCCTCGCACGACGCGGCCCGGCTGCGCTGGCGTCGCGTTCGGCGCGACGGATCGCGTGCGCAGCGTGAACGGGAGCAGGACCGCCGGGACGAGCAGGCAGATCGCGAGCGTGATGTGCGTCGCGAGGATCGCCGGGAACAGCGACGACAGGTCGGGCATCGAAGCCAGATCGTAGCGCAGCATCCCCGATTCACCCTCGGGGGGTCGCCGTCGCTCAGGCCGGGCGACGGACCTCGAGCGCGACCCAGTCGCCTTCGGCCCAGCGGTTCGCGATCGACAGGCCACGGGACGTGAACGCCGCCGCGACCTCGGTCTCGCGGTTCTCGAAGATGCCGGAGGCGAGCAGCGTGCCGCCGGGACGCGTGTCGCCGATCAACCCATCGGCGAGGGCGAGCAGCACGGACGCGATGAGGTTGGCGAGGACGATGTCGAACGGACCCTCACCGCTGGGCGAGCTGCCCTGGCGTGCCCGCACGCGACGGACGAGCCCGTTGCGCTTCGCGTTGGCGCGGGTCGCATCAACGGCCATCTCGTCGATGTCCAGGGCGAGCACATCGCCGGCACCCAGTCGCGCGGCGGCGATCGACAGGATTCCCGACCCCGAACCCACGTCGAGTACCTCGGCCATCGGTACGTCGCGATCCGCCATTGACTCGAGCGCCGCCAGGCACAGCCGGGTCGTCGGGTGCAGGCCCGTCCCGAAGGCCATCCCCGGATCGAGCGCGATCACCACGTCGCCGGGCTCCCGCCGATGCCGCCGCCACGTCGGCCGGATCACGATCCGGCGGCCGATCCGCAGCACCGGAAAGTGCTGCTTCCAGGCGTTCGCCCAATCGGCTTCCAGCACGAGACTGGCCTCGAGGTCGCCGATCGGCCGCAGACCGAAGGCCTGGAGATGACCGAGGTCACGCTCTACCCGCTCGACGGCCGCACGAACCGCCGCGACGTCCAGGACCGGCAGGTGTGCGCGCACCAACGCCGGCCGCGCGAGGTCGACGCGGGCCGCCAGCCCCTCGTCGACCAGCTCGTACGCGGGTTCGACGCTGGTTCCGCCTGGGGCCGCGCGCGACAGGATCTCGGACACGGCCTCGACGGCCTCGTGGTCGGCCGCGATCGAGAGCTCGAGCCACGTTCCGGGTGTGGCCGCCGCGGCGGCGAGGTCGATTCCGGCGAGCGGGTCGGTGACGGGCGGGGTAGGCCCGCCGCTAGCCAAGGCCCAACTTCTCCCGCAGGCCGGCGTGCTGCGCGACGGCCTCGCCGCCGTCGGCCGCGTATTGCACGAGCAACTCGCGCTGGCGCTTCGTGAGCTTCGTCGGGACGACGACGTTGGCGATCACGTGGAGGTCGCCGCGGACCGACTGGCGCCGGAGGTGCGGTACGCCCTTGCCGCGGAGCCGGATCTCGGTGCCCGGCTGCGTCCCGGGCTTGATCTCGACCTCTGTGTCCTCGCCCTCGACCGTCGGCACCTGGATCTTCGTCCCGAGCGCGGCCTGGGCGATCGAGAGGTCGGCCTCGTAGTAGAGCTCGGTGCCTTCACGGGTGAGTGACGGATGGTCCGTCACGTGCACGGCGACGTAGAGGCTGCCCGGTGCGCCGCCGCGCGGCCCGACCTCGCCCTCGTTGGACAGGCGGATCTGGTGGCCCTCGTCGATGCCCGCGGGGATCGCCACCCGCAGCGTCCGCTTGCGCTCCGTCCGGCCCTCGCCTCGGCAGGTTTCGCACGGCGACTCGACGATCCTGCCCTCGCCGTGGCACCTCGGGCACGCGGAAACGTTGACCATCTGGCCGAGCATCGTCTGGCGGACCGAGCGGATCTCGCCGCGGCCGTTGCACTGCGGGCATTGGGACGGCGTGGTGCCGGGCTTGGCCCCGGTGCCCTCGCACGTCTCGCACCGGCCGAGGACGGGGAACTCGATCTCCTTCTCGGTGCCGAGGACGGCCTCCTGGAACGTGATCCGCATGTCATAGCGGAGGTCGGATCCGGTCTGCGGCCGGGCCGCGCGTCGGGAGGCTCCGCCCGCGGTGCCGCCGAAGAACGCGTCGAAGATGTCCGCGAACCCGCCGAAGCCGGCGTTGCCGAAGCCCCCGTCGGCGCCGGCGCCCGAGACCCCTGCCTTGCCGAACATGTCGTAGGCCTGCCGGCGGCTGGGATCGGAGAGGACCTGGTAGGCCTCGTTGATCTCCTTGAACCGCTCCTGCGCCTCGGGCTCGGTGTTGACGTCGGGG
>DATDJA010000508.1:0-5275 GCA_036520795.1 Candidatus Limnocylindrales bacterium | reverse complement strand
CCGCCGCCGCCAGATCGAGGACGTCGCGTCCGAGCTGTTCCGCGATCACGGCTACGCCGCCACCGGCGTGCGCGACATCGCGCGGGCTCTCGACATCCAGGGGGCGAGCCTGTACGCACACGTCAGCTCGAAGGAGGCCGTGCTGTGGGCGATCGTCGAGCGCGCGGCCAGCATGTTCGAGAGCGCCGCCGATCGGGCGATGGACGCGAGCGAGAGCCGGTCGCCGTCGGAGCGTCTGCGCGCGCTCGTGATCGCCCACGTGGACGTGGTCACGGCCGGTCCCGAGGCCGCCTCGGTGTTCGATCGTGAGTGGCGCCATCTCGAGGGTCCCCGGCGGGACGAGATCCGCACCCGCCGCGATGCGTACGAGGCCCGCTTCCGACGGTTGATCGAGGACGGCGTCGGTACCGGCGAGTTCGCGCCGGTCGACCCCGCGCTCGCATCGGCCTTCCTGCTGACCGCGCTCAACGCGGTCGGGACGTGGTATCGCCCGGAGGGCCGCCGCTCGCCCGCAGAGCTCGCGAACGTCTACGCCGACCTGTCGCTCCGATCGCTGAAGGCGGCCACGGCATGACCGATCCGCTCGCGCTCGCGCCCGTGCTGCCGGTCGCCGAGCGCCGCGCGCTCGGCTTCAACGACGACGCCCTCCCCCACGACGCCCGGCATGACGCGTTCGTCGCCCACGTCCACGGGGGAGGCAAGATCGAGCCGACGGACTGGATGCCCGACGAATACCGCACCAGCGTGCTCCGGTTCGTCGAGATGCACGCGAACTCCGAGCTCATGGGCGTGCTCCCCGAGCGCGACTGGATCCTGCGCGCGCCGACGCTGCGGCGGAAGCTGGCCCTGACGGCGAAGATCCAGGACGAGGTCGGCCACGCCCAGCTGCTCTACCGGGTCGCGGAGGACCTGGGCAAGCCGCGCGAGGCGATGATCGAGGACCTGCTCGCGGGACGGACCAAGTTCCACAACGTGTTCCACTACCCGACGCGCTCGTGGGCCGACATCGGCGTGATCGCCTGGCTCGTGGATGCCGCCGCGATCGTGGCCCAGCAGGCGCTGCGCGACTCGAGCTACGCGCCCTACGCGCGGACGATGCGCAAGATCTGCTGGGAGGAGTCGGTCCACATCATGCACGGGCGCGACGTCGTGGTGACGCTCGCGACCGGCACGGCCGACCAGCGCGCGAGCCTCCAGGAGGCCCTCGACCGCTGGTGGCCGCCGCTGATGCAGATGCACGGCCCACGATCGCCGCGCGAGAAGGACCGCGACCTGTACTGGCGGATCAAGGCGAAGACGTCGGAGGAGCTGCGCCAGGAGTTCCTGGGCATCTACGTCCCGCGGATCGTCGAGCTCGGCCTCACGCTCCCCGATCCGGATCTGCGCCTGGACGAGGCGGCCGGCGAATGGCGCTACGCCGAGCCCGACTGGGACGAGCTGCGGGCGGTGGTCACCGGCCATGGCCCGGCGTCCGCGGAGCGGGTCGCGTTCCGGCAGCTCAACTGGGACGAGCAGGCGTGGGTGCGCACGGCGATCGCCGCTACCCGCCCGGCGGCCGCCTGAGATCCCGATGACGGACCAGCCGCCGGTCGACCGGCTCGACGAGGTAGGGATCGAAGAGCCGGACGTGGGGCTCGAACCCTACGAGGTCTTTCGTCAGGAGAAGGAGGGGGACGCGATGCGCCACGGCGGGTCGGTCATGGCCCCCGACCGGGTGCTGGCGCTCCACTACGCACGCGAGCTCTACGGCCGCCGCCAGGAGAGCGTCCGCCTGTGGGTCGTGCGGCGCGCGGACGTCGCCGTGCTCGACGACCCTGATCTGCTCCAGCCGCCGCTCGATCGCTCCTTCAAGAAGCCCGGCGGCTTCGTGATGCGCGACAAGCTCGCGGCGGCGCGCGAGCTGTCCGGGCAGGCCAAGCCGCACGCGAAGTCCAAGGGCGGACCCGGATGACGTCGGACGCGCACGACCTCGTCCCGGCCACCCGGAACGCCCTCGCCATCCTGCTGCTCTCGATGGCCGACGACGAGCTGGTGATCGGCTTCGGTGACTCGGAGTGGACCGGCATCGCGCCGCTGCTCGAGGAGGACGTGGCGATGAGCTCGCTCGCGCAGGACGAGCTGGGTCACGCCCTGGCGCTGTACCGGCTGCTCGCCGATGTCGCCGAGGATGGCCGCGACGCCGACGCGATCGCCTACGACCGCCCGCCCGAGGGCTACTTCCACGCTCGGCTCCTTGACCATCCGCGCGGCGACTGGGCGACCGCGATCGCCCGCCGCTACCTGTACGACACCGCGGACGGGGTCCGCCTCGCGGCCCTCGAGGCGTGCACCTGGGCACCGCTGCGCGACCTGGCGGGGAAGATCCGGCGCGAGGAGCGCTACCACGTCATGCATGCGGAGGCCTGGCTGGAACGGCTGGCGAACGGCGACGCGGAGTCCCGGCGCCGGCTGCTCGACGCGCTGGACAGGCTGGGCGCGGACGCCTGGACCGTGCTCGCGCCGCTCCCGAACGACCTGTCGCTGCTGATGGCCGGCATCCTTGACGCGCCCCTCACGGAGCTCGACGCGCGCTGGCGAGGGGCGATCGGCCCGATGTTCGAGCGCCTCGGCCTCCCGATGCCCGCCCCGGCCGGCGACCCGGCGGGCGCCCGGACCGGCCACTCGGACGCGTTCCGATGGCTGCACGGGGAGTTCACGTCCGTCCGCCGCCTCGACCCCCAGGCCACGTGGTGACGACCGCCGTCGGCCGCGCGCTCGACCGGGCGATGGTCGTGGCCGCGCTCCGCGACGTCCCGGACCCGGAGATCCCCGTCATCTCGGTGGTGGATCTCGGCGTCATCGGGCGGATCGAGGTCGACGCGGATCACGTGCGCGTCGAGCTGCTGCCGACCTTCGTCGGCTGCCCCGCGCTGGAACCGATGCGCGAGGCTGTGCGGTCGCGGCTGGTCGAGCTCGCACCCGGCCACGAGGTGGCCGTCGCGGTGGTGTTCGATCCGCCCTGGACGACAGAGCGGATCTCGCCGGCGGGTCGCCACCGCCTCGCCGCGAGTGGGTTCGCCCCACCCGTCGCCGGCGGGTCCGCGATGCCGGTCGCCCTCGACGTCCCCGTCCCGTGCCCGTGGTGCGGCTCGCGACGGACGGTCCTCGAGAATGCCTTCGGTCCGACGGCCTGCCGGGCGATCCGCTACTGCACGGATTGCCGCCAGCCGTTCGAGCAGTTCAAGCCGGTCTGAGCCGTGGACGCCCCGCCGACGACCACACCCTTCAGGGTGGGCGTCGTTGGGGCGGGCACGATGGGCGCGGGGATCGCCCAGGTCGCGCTCGAGGCCGGCGACGAGGTCGCGCTGTACGACGTGGCGCCAGGCGCCGTGGAGCTCGCGCGGACCCGGATCGCGGACGGACTGGGCCGGCGGGCGGCCAAGCTCGGCCTCGACGACGGGGGGGCCGAGGACTGGGTGGCGGTGCAGCTCGGACGCCTGCGGCGCGTCGATACGCTTGATGCGGTCGCCGAGGACGCATTGCTGGTCATCGAAGCGGCGGTCGAGGACCTCGCGCTCAAGCGCGTCGTGTTCGCGACGCTCGACGCGCGGGCCGCGGCGGGCACGATCCTCGCCACCAACACGAGCGCGCTGCCGGTCGCCTCGATCGCCGCCGACGCGTCGCGACGCTCGCGGATCGTCGGCCTGCACTTCTTCAACCCCGCCCCGGTGATGGCCCTCGTCGAGGTCGTCATCGGACCCGACACTGACGCGAGCACGGCGGCGCGCGCGGAGGCGCTCGTGACGCGGTGGGGCAAGACACCCATCCGCTGCTCTGACTCTCCGGGCTTCGTCGTCAACCGCATCAATCGCCCGTTCACGCTCGAGCCGTTGCGCATGCTCGACCTCGGCGCCGCGACGATCGAGGAGATCGACGGGGCCGTGCGCGCCGAGGGCTTCCCGCAGGGCCCGTTCGAGCACATCGACCTCATCGGGCTCGACGTGAACCTCGCAACGTCGACCGCCGTGCACGTCGGCCTCGGGTCACCGGCCCGGCTGGCGCCGTCCGCGCTCCAGGCGCGGCTCGTCGCGGCGCGCAGGCTCGGGCGGAAGACCGGGGTGGGCTTCTACGAGTACGACGCGTCGGGTCACCGCGTCCGCCCGGGGCCGGGGTTCGGGCGACGCGGAGGGAAGCACGTTCCGCTCGACCCCGCGGCGATCGCCCGCCGCGTCCGGCTCGCGCTCGCGAACGAGGCGTACTTCGCGCTCGGCGACGGCGTCGCGGCCGCCGATCGAATCGATCTCGCCCTCCGCCTGGGCGCGGCGCATCCGCAGGGACCGCTCGAGTGGGCCGCGGCGCAGGGTCTGGCCGATGTTCGGGACGAGCTGCGGGAGCTGGAGGCGGCCGAAGGCGCGTGCTTCGCGCCGGCGCCGGCCCTGGAGGCGGCGGCCGGGGGCTGAGCGACGTCGTAGCTATGCGACGGAGAGCGATCTGGCGCGTTCCTTGATCTCGGCGTGAGGGCCACATGCCCGCAAGAATGCGCACGTCCGTTCTGTACCTGAGACGCGCCGTTTGCTAGCATGCGCGCCGGGGGGACGCCGCAGCCGACCTGAGGGTCATGCCGCTCGAGCCGAACATCGCGACCGTTGGGGTATTGCTCGTCGCCGTCGTTGTCGCGACGACGGCCGGCGGGCTGCTCGGGCGACGGTTCCGGACCTGGCGAGAGCACCGAGCCGCGCGACACGCCCTCGCCACGCTCGCGACGCAGCCGCGGGCACTCGCGCCGCAGCCGGCCGCGGTCGCGACGCCGCGGGCACCCACGATCGCCGCGCCGGCAGCATTGGGCGTCAGGGTCGTCGGCAGTGCTGACGGGAGGCCCGGCGCGTCCGCTGCCGAGCCGTCCTACCTGTCCCGGCGCCTGGCGGGCATGCCGCCCCCGGTCGTGTCACGCCGCGCACCGGTCATCGCGGCCGCGACAGCAGGGCCGGCCACCAAGCCGAGCGGGCCTGAGTCCGGCCTGCCGATGCCCACGCCCCCGTCTCCCGGACGGCGGCGTCGCCGGCGCCTGGCGACCGTTGCGGCGATCGCCTGCCTCGTGTTCGCCGTCGGAACGGGCGTCGGGCTGGTCGCCGGCAGCGCCACCGGGCCGCTCGACGGCGCGGTGCTGGACGCCGCGGCGACGCCGGAGCCCGTCGCCGGCGCAACGGCGTCCCCGGCGCTCGCGCCGGGCCTGGTGGCGCCGGGTGCAGTCGCCCCGAGCCAGGCGACCCCGGGGGTCGCCAGTCCGCCGCCCGTC
>DATDJA010000507.1:0-2820 GCA_036520795.1 Candidatus Limnocylindrales bacterium | reverse complement strand
CACGGCGGCGCTGACGTCGGAGGACGAGGCGCGCGAGGCCGCGGCGGCCCACGCGGACCTGCGCACGTGCACGGTGCTGGGGCGTGGCTTCGAGTACGCGACGGCCCGCGAGTGGGCGCTCAAGCTCAAGGAGCTCGCCCGGGTGGTCGCCGATCCCTACTCGGCCGCCGACTACCGCCACGGGCCGCTCGCCCTCGTCGAGCGCGACTACCCGGTGCTCGCCGTCGCGACGTCCGGCGCTGTCGCCGCCGACCTGATCGCGCTGCTGCGCGAGATCCGCGACGACTACGGGGCCGACCTCGTCGTCCTGTCCGACCGCGAGGACGTGCGAGCGATCGGCCGGCGCTCGATCCGGCTGCCGGGGGGCGTGCCGGACCACCTGGCGCCGATCGTATCCATCGTGCCGGCGCAGCTGTTCGCCTACCACCTCACGATCGCCCGCGGCCTCGACCCCGACGCGCCGCGCCACATCAGCAAGGTCACCCTGACCACCTGACCTGACGCGCGACCCGCGCCGGACCGTAGGATCACGCGATGCAGGCCGATCCTCCCACACCGCCCATTCCGCCGGCGCCTCCGCCGCCGTCGGCACCACCGCCGGGCCTACCGCCGTCGGCGCCCCCCTACGTCGGTCCGTCGCCGGGCCCGGCGTCCTGGGCGCCCCCGTCGGCGACTCCACCCCGAAGCTCGCGCCGCCGCTGGGTGATCGGGTGCGGCCTGCTGCTGCTGGTGCTCGTCCTCGGGGTCGGCGCCTGCACCGTGTTCTTCGTCAGGACGCTCGGCTCTGGCTTCGCGGTGATCGCGAACTCGGGCGGCGACATCGAGAGCTTCTCGTCCTCGACCTTCAATGGGCGCACCGTGATCACCTTCCAGGCGGCGCGCGGCGTCGATCTCGAAGACGGCCCGCGTCTCGCATGCGAGGCCATCAAGCCCGCGCTGGCCGGATCCGAGCTGGAGGATGAGGAGTGGGTGCTCCTCAACCGCGCCGGTGACGTGATCGCGTCGAACGAGACCGCCTGCGGGCCTTGACGTTTTCGGTCGCGGCTGGACCGCGCGCTACGATCGAGACGTGCAGACCGACCACACCCGGCGCACCGTCGTCGTCATCCCCGTCCGCGCGTTCGAGGGCGCCAAGTCGCGCCTGGGCGCCGTCCTCGACGCCGAGGAGCGCCGCGACCTCGTGGAGCGGCTGCTCCGGCGGGCCGTGACCGCGGCGCGCGAGACGCCCGGCGTCACCCGGGTCGTCGTGGTCTCGCCTGACCCCGAGGTCCTCGCGATCGCCAAGGCCGCCGGTGCGCTCCCGATCGCGCAGCGGTCGCGCGGCCTCAACCCGGCGCTCCAGGAGGCGCGGACCGCCGCCGACGCCGATCGCCTGCTGATCATCCCGGCGGACCTGCCCGCGGTGAGCGCCGGGGCCCTGGCGCAAGTGCTTGCCGCCGGCGATGCCGCTGGCCGGCCGAGCGTCGTGCTCGCGCCCGATCGCCACGGACGCGGCACCAACGCGCTGCTGCTCGACCCGCCCGACGTCATCGATCCGGCGTTCGGCGGCGACAGCCGGGCCGGCCACGCGTGGCTCGCGTCCTCGGCCGAGGCGGCGTTCGTCGAGGTGCCCGACGTGCTGGGCCTGGACGTCGACACGCCGGACGACCTGCTGCTGGCCGAGGCCACGGAGGCGATCGGTGTCGACTGACCCGTCCGACGGCCGGGTGGAGATCATCGCGCTCGCCGGGCTGCCCGAGATCCGCGAGGGCGACGACCTCGCGGCGATGATCGGCGACGCGCTCGAGGCGACCAGCGGCGCGCTCCCGGTGCGGGACGGCGACGTGCTGGTCGTCACCCAGAAGGTCGTGTCCAAGGCCGAGGGTGCCGTCGTCGACCTGCGGACGGTCGAGCCCCGCCCCGAGGCGGTCGCGTGGGCCGAGGCGTGGGGTCGCGACGCCCGCCAGATCGAGGTGGTCCTGCGCGAGGCCCGGCGGATCGTCCGGATGCAGAACGGGGTCCTGATCACCGAGACCGAGCACGGGTTCGTGTGCGCAAACGGCGGGGTGGACGCGTCCAACGTCGGCCCGGACTCGGGCGACCTGGTCACGCTGCTCCCCCGCGACCCGGACGGGTCCGCCGACCGGATCCGGGCGTCGCTCCGGGCGCGGCTCGGGCGCGACCTCGCCGTCATCGTCTCCGACAGCTTCGGCCGTCCGTGGCGCTGGGGCATCGTGGACGTCGCGCTCGGGGTGTCGGGCCTCCTGCCGCTCGACGACCTGCGGGGCCAGCCCGATGCAGACGGCCGGGTGATGCGGACGACGGTCCGCGCCACGGCCGACGAGATCGCGAGCGCCGCCGAGCTTGCCCTGGGCAAGACGGCCGGCCGGCCGGTCGCGCTGGTCCGCGGCGCGCGGCCGCAACCCGGCGAGGGGCGGATCGCCGAGCTCGTGATGCCCGCCGAGAACGACCTGTTCCGGTAGCCCGCGCCCGCGATACGCTCGGGGCATGAAGACAGGGCTCCAGATCTCGTCCTTCACCTGGCCCGGCGGCCCCGAGGCCATCGGACCCACCCTCGGCCGGATCGCCCACGACGCCGATGAGGCCGGCTTCGACTCCATCTGGGTCATGGATCACTTCTTCCAGATCCGGAGCGTGGGCCGCGCCGAGGAGCCGATGCTCGAGGGCATGACGGCACTCGGGTTCATGGCCGCGCACTCGAGCCGGGCGCGGATCGGCCTCATGGTCGGCGGCGTGCACTACCGCCAAGCCCCGCTTTGGGTCAAGGCCACGACGACCCTCGACGTGCTGTCCGGCGGCCGCGCCTGGCTGGGCATCGGC
>DATDJA010000506.1:0-10175 GCA_036520795.1 Candidatus Limnocylindrales bacterium | reverse complement strand
CTGGGTCACGGGCTCGCCGGTGACGAGCACCCGGAGGAGCCCCTGCCAGCCGAGGGCGACCTGCGCGTCTCGCGCAGGCACGTCGGCCCAGCCGTCGGGCAACTCGGCGGCCACAGGCCCGAACAGCCAGCCCGCGGCATCGCGCCAGCCCGGCGGCAACGCCGAGGGCTCGATCGGGTCGGAGACCTGGGGCGCGTGCTGGATCCGGCCCGTCGGCGTCTCGGTGTTGATGAACACGGGACCGCGCGCCAGCGGCGCGACGACGACCTCGACCCCCGCATCGCGCAGGAGGTGCAACTCGCGCGACTCCGCCGCCAACCGGTCTGCGCCCACGAGCGCTCCGACGCGCAGTCCGAGACGCGCGAGCGTCAGGGCGGCGTACGAGACCCCGCCGCCCAGCCGCCAGCCGCGGGTGTCGTCGTGGACGAGGTCACGCGACGCCGCACCGACCACGACCACCGCCGGCGCGTCCGCCACCTCGCCTCCCGTCGGGGCCCGGCTGGGGCCCGCCTATACTGGTCGGACCGCGCCCATCCCGCGCACCGGCGGGCCAACCCGCCCCCGACCGAGGTTCCAATCATGCACTTCTACGAGCTCCACGAGGGCGACAACGACACCTTCGTCGACCTGCTCCTCGTCCGCGAGGACGAGATGGAACCGGAGGAGTTTTTCGAGGTCGTCCAGTCGATCCGCCGGCGGATCCAGGACTCGTACGAGCGCGAGACGCTGATCGAGTCGATCGCCGAGGAGCTCGAGCGCGACTACGACTTCATCGCGGTTTCGGACGAGCGGCTGACCGCCGCGATCAACGTCTCGAAGGAGGAGGACGACAACTTCCTGGCGGACCTCGAGGCGCCCGAGCCCGACGTCGACTACGTGTCGATCCTGGCCGATCTCCAGGCGGGCGACAGCCGCCTCAACTGACGGCTACTTGCTGAACAGGATCTCGATCACGTCGCCATCGCGGACGCGATAGGTCTTGCCCTCCGAGCGGACCTTGCCGTGCTTCTTCGCCTCGGCGATCGAGCCCAGCGCCAGCAGGTCCTCGTAGCCGATCGTCTCGGCCCGGATGAAGCCCTTCGCGAGGTCGGTGTGGATCGCGCCCGCGGCGTCGACCGCGTTGGAGCCATCGGGGACCGGCCACGCACGCACCTCGTCGGGGCCGGCGGTGAGGAACGAGATCAGGCCGACCAGCCGGTAGGACAGGGCGATGACCCGGTCGAGGCTCGACTCGGCCAGGCCCAGCTCCTCCATGAACACGCCCGCCTCGTCGGGTTCGAGCTCGCCCAGCTCCATCTCGATCTTCGCCGATAGCGAGTCGACCATCGCGTGGCTGTGCCCGTAGGCGCCCGAGATCCGCTCGACGACGGCCCCGGCGCCCGCGAGGTCCCCTTCGCCGACGTTGACGAGGATGAGCACGGGCTTCTGGGTCAGGAATCGGAACCCGCGGATGGCCTTCTCGTCGTCCGCGTCGAGCGCCTCGTCGCGGATGGGCCGATCGCCCTCCAGCACGGCCTTGAGGCGCACGAGGATCTGCCCCTCGCGCTCGTTGGCCTCGCGCTCGGCGGGGGTCCCGTGGCGCCCGCCACCGGCGTTCAGGCGCTCCAGCCGCCGCTCGATCATCGCGAGGTCGGCAAGCATGAACTCGAGGTCCAGCTGCTCGATGTCGCGCGCCGGGTCGACCGAGCCAGCCGGATGCGGATGCGCGGCATCGTCCCAGGCCCGTACGACGTGGATCAGGGCGTCCGCCTCACGCAGCCGCGCCATGTGCTCGGCCGGCAGCTCGTCGGTCCCGACCCGACCCTCCGACGAGGCCGGCGGCGCGGGCAGGTCGACGTAGGTCACGTCGGCGTGGACGACCTTCTTCGGATGGAACAGGTCGGCGAGGCGCTCGAGCCGGGCGTCGGGGACCTTGACGACGCCGACGTTCAGCTGGAGGGCGCCGTAGCCGCCGGTCTCGGCGTGGCCGCGCGTGAGCGTGTTGAACACGGTGGTCTTGCCGGCCGAGGCCAGGCCGACGATGGCGATCTGCATGGGGCGATCCTACCGGTCGGGAGGGCCGTTCCCGGCGTCGCGGCCAACCGGCGCCCGTCAGTACCCCGCGCTGGGGTCGACGACGTTGACCAGCGGCTTGCCGGCGGCATAGCGCCCGAGGTTGTCGCAGAACAGGCCGACAGACCGCTCGAGCACCCGTGTGGACGACCACGACGTGTGCGGCGTGAGGATGACGTTGGGCAGGTCGTACAGTGGCGAGGTCGCGGGCAGTGGCTCCTCGCGGAACGTGTCCAGCACGGCGCCGCCGAGCCGGCCCTCGCGGAGCGCGCGGCCCAGCGCTCGCTCGTCGACGAGCTCGCCACGCGCGACGTTGATCACCCACGCACCCGGCTTGAGCTGCACGATCGCGGACTCGCCGATCAGCCCTCGCGTGTCGTCGGTCAGCGGAGCCGCGAGCACGACGAAGTCGGACTCGGCGAGCAGCTCGGGCAGCCGGTCGGGCGGCAGGACACGGTCGAGCATCAGCGACCCGAGCACCGGGTCGTCCCCCGACCCGTCGGCCACCTCGGTGCCCGCCTCCGGCCGGCGTCGGGTGGCGATGACCCGGCAGCCGAACGCCGTCGCGAGGGCGCCGACCGCTCGCCCGATCGACCCCAGGCCCACGATGCCCACGGTGACGTCGCGCAGCTCGCGCGACTCGAGCGGCTGCCACGTGCGCTCGGCCTGGAGCTCGAGCAGCTGCGGGAGCCGCCGCGAGACGGCGAGGATCATCAGCATCACGTACTCGGCGATCGGGCGCGAGAACACGCCTCGCGCGTTCGTGATCGTCAGCCCGCGGTCACGGCTCGCGGGCGTGAGGACGCGCTCGACGCCCGCGGTCGCCGAGTGTACCCAGCGCAGGGACGGCGCCCGCGCGAGGATCCGGTCGAACGTGTCGGCGGGCAGGCGTCCGCGGAGCATGACCTCGACGTCGTCCAGCGCCCCGTCTGGGTGGCCGTCGAAGCCGATGGTCACGATCCGGGCGCCCGGCGAGGCCGCCCGGATCGCCTCGATGTCCCGGGCGCGATAGCGCGCGGCGAGGATCGGGGTGAGCGCGATCGCCGCGGGCACCCCACCTGGCCCCGATCCTGGTCCTGGGGCGCTGGCCCCGGGCTGCCTCACGAGCCGCCTCCTCCAAGCTGGTTCAGCCCCATCCGCCGCACCCAGGCGGCGGGATCGTCGATCTCGGCCGAGGTCGGAAGCGTCTCGGGTCCATCCCACAGGCGCCGCAGCGCCACCGCGCCCGCCCGCTGCTCGATGCCCGCGACGAACGCCTCGCCCTTACGGTACTGCTCCATCTTGAGGTCCATGCCGGTGATCCGCAGCATGGCGCGCTCGAACGTCGTGCGCTGCTCCCGGCGGCCATGGAACCGCGCGGAGATCCGCTCGACCCCGGGCACGAGGTCCTTGCCGACCGCGTCCATGACGTGATCGCCGAACCCCTCGAGCAGGCTCATCACCGCCTGCGTCTCCCTGAACAGCGCGCGCTGTTCGTCGGTCATCAGGTATTCCATCCAGTGCTGGTCGTCGCGCCGCCCATCGCCGCGGAGCGCGGCACCGAGGGCCCGCGCGGCATCGCGACCCACGGACGAGGCGCCGTTGCTGAACAGCGTCAGCTGGCGCTCGAGCCGGTCGGCGAGGTAGGGCCGGAGCCAGGGATGCGCCTCGAACTCGAACGCATGGGTCGTCTCGTGGAGGGCGATCCAGGTCCGGAACGGGCCGAGCGGGACACCGAGGCTCGTGGCCGTCTGGCGGATGTTCTCCTCCACGAACAGCAGGCGGCCGGGCGTCGTCTCCGCGCTCAGCAGGGCGAGGTCGTACTGGCCCAGGACGCGCTGGCCCATGAAGCCCAACAGCAGGCCGAGCTGGCGGGTCGTGATCCACCGATTGGCGAGCGTGACCGCGGCCTTCGTGAACCCACTCCCGGGGGGCAGCATCTGCTCGAGGAGGTCGCCCTCGAGCCGGCCGATGAGCCCGGCGAACGCCGTCGTGTTGGCCTCGACCCAGGCGGCCCGGTCGACGACGGCCACGCGCTCCACGACGCCCGGCAGCTCCGTGCCGAGGTGGGCACCCAGCGCCGGCACCACCCGCGCCATGGCCTCCGCATAGGCGTCTTCCGTCGCGGCGAGCTCACTCGCGGTCAGCGCTCCGGGCGCGCGACGCAGCCGGGCGGTGGCGATGTCCTCGACCCGTCGCCAGTCGACGAGCCCCGCTTCGCGGGCCGAGCGCTCGATCTGTCGCCCGGCGACCGTCACCGCCGCGCCGATCACCGACCCCACCACGAAGCCGACCTGCCACAGGCGCTCCTCGGACATCCCGCCACGACGATCCGGCTCGGGCGGCCGTCCGGATCGGGCGGCCATCAGCGGACCCCCACCGTGGCGAGCTCGACCGACTCCACGTCCGGGAACGCCTCGCCGAACATCCGCGACGCGATCCCCCGGAACCGCTCGACGTCGCCCGTCGTGAGCTGGATGTGCACGGGTTCGGCGGTCGTGCTCGGCGTCTCGAGCCCGTTCACCGACAGGAGCTCCGCGAGCGACGATGCCGTCGCGGTCGCCGAGTCCACGATCGCGACCCGGTCGCTCACCGCGGCGGCCAGGACGGACCGGATCAGCGGGTAGTGGGTGCAGCCAAGCAGCAGCGTGTCGATTCTCGCCGACGGCGGCAGGGGGAACACGAACTCCCCCGACCCATCGCGCTCGCCGAGCAGGGGCGCGAGATCCTCGGCGACCACCGACTCCAGCTCCGGGCCGGACAGGACGCCGGCCTCGACCAGCGGCACGAAGCGGGGCGTCGCGTGCTCGTACACCTCGATCGCCGGGTTCTCGTCCTTGATCGCGTTGAAGTAGGCGTGCGATCGGACCGTCGCCGGGGTGGCGATGACGCCGACGCGCCGGTTCCGGGTCGCCAGCGCGGCCGCCGCGGCGCCCGGTCGCACGACGCCCAGCACCGGAAGGTCGTACCGAGCCCGCAGGTCGCGCAGCGCGACCGCGGTCGACGTGTTGCAGGCGACGACCAGCGCCTTGACGTCACGCGAGGCCAGCTCGTCCAGCGCCTCCGCGGAGAACGCCCGAACCTCCTCGTCCGAGCGCACGCCGTACGGCGCGCGGGCGTTGTCGCCGAGGTAGATCGTGGATTCGCGCGGCGACCGGCGGAGGATCTCGCGGAGGACGGTGAGACCACCTACGCCCGAGTCGAAGACACCGATCGGCCGCGGGTCCGACACGTCTTCCGAGACTACCGCCGGCTCGAGGCGGCGGGCACCCGACCCACCAGCTCGCTCGCGACGCGCGCCAGGTCCTGGCTGATCTGCGCCGAGGGGTCCGCGAGCACGAACGGGATGCCCTCGTTGTTGGCCCGCACGACGAGCGCGCCGCCCGAGGCGACGAGGTGCTCGGGCTGGCGTCCCAGGGCCCGTGAGAGGGTCTCGGGATCGAAGCCGCCCGTCGAGTCGGACCGGTTCACGAGGTAGCGCACCTTGGTCGGCGGGTAGCCGATCATCCGGAAGGCGTCGGCCATCACCATCGTGCTGTGGATCGTCGTCGAGTCGTAGGTCACGATCTCGAGGATGATGTCGGACGCGTCGAGGAACGAGAGGTTGATGTCGTTGACGACCGCGTTGGTGTCGACCACGACGACGTCGTAGACCCGGCGCAGCAGCGACAGCGTCTTCTCGAGGTCGCGCACGGTCACCATCTCGGCCATCTCGACGCGCGGCGGCGCGAGCAGGATGTCGATACCCGACGGGTCGCGCCACAGGACGTCCTGGAGGTCCGACTCCTGGATCCGGTCGGTCGGGAGGTCGAGCAGGGACGGCGCGTCGATCGGCACCTTGAGCAGCGCGCGGAGGTCGCCGAACTGGAGGCTGCCGTCGATCAGCACGGTGCGCGGCCCGAGCTGGCCCAGGGAGACCGCGAGGTTGAAGGCCAGGGTCGTCTTGCCCACCCCGCCCTTGGGCGCGAAGATCGTGATCATCCGCGACGAGCCCGTCGCCTCGCTCGCCGCGGCGGCCTGGTGGACCTGCTGCAGGCGCGTGATCAGCTCGTAGCCCGTGAACGGCATCGACAGGACGCCGTGGATGCCCTGGCGCGGGTCGACCGCGACCGGCTGCTGGGGCACGGTGAGCACGATGATCGGGATGCCGCCACCCGCCTGGTTGAGCTGGTCGACGAGCGCCATGCCCTTCACCCGGCCCTGGAGCAGGGCGTCGATGAGCACGACGTCCGGGCGCAATTCCGACACGAGTCCGGCGACCCGCGACCCGTCGGTGACGACGTCGAGCAGCTTGATCGTCGACTGCGTGTTCAGGAGTCCGCGGATGTACTGAGCGACCTGGGGGACGTCCTCGACAACGAGGAGGCGGAGCTGATCCGGCATCGGCCCGACTCTACCACGCAGTCCCGGTCCCTTCTCCCGGCCCCGAAGGTCCCATGCCGAACGGCCGCACGGGGGATGGCCGACCTCGACGGGAGCGCTCCCGGCGCGAGTTCCGGGCCGCTCGGATCAGGGTCGCCGGGCGACCATCACGACGCGGTCGGCCCCGAGCTCGAGCGGCCCGAGGCCGTAGTCGCCCGCCATGGTCTCCACCTCGAGCCCGGCCGCCTCGGCGAATGCCACCAGCTCGTCGGGCCCGACCAGGTGCAGCATGTCCACACGCACCCAGCGCACGGCGGGCTGACCCGCGATCCCGGCCTCGAACACGGTCGTGAGGCGGACCATGGCCGACCCCGGGTCGTAGATCGCGCTGCCGGTCTTGGTCACCGTGTGGCCGGAGTCCTGATCCTCGCGGACCCATTCGAGCACGAGGCGCCCGTCGTAGCGGGCCAGGTCGTCGGCGTCGGGGAGCCAGGCGTCGACCACCGCGAGGCCGCCCGGCGCGAGGTGGGCCGCCAGGGTCGCGATCGCCTGCCCTTGCTCGCGGCGCGTGCCCATGAGGAAGATGGAGTTGAGGGGGATCACCGCCAGGCGGAAGTCCCCGGCGTCCGGAAGGCGGACCGTCCGGGCGTCGTCCCGCACCAGGCGGACGCGGCGGGCGACGGTCGCCCCGGCTCGGTCGGCCGCGGCGCGCGCCCGGGCGATCATCGCCGGATCGACGTCGACGCCGGTCACGGCGAGCCCCGAGATCGCCAACGGCACGGCCAGCCGGCCCGAGCCGACCGCCAGCTCCAGCACCGGGCCTCCGGTCCGACCGGCGAGCGCGAGGTACAGGTCGAGGTCGCCCGGGTCCTCGGACAGGTCGAGGTCGTACAGGCGCGCGAGCGCCTCGGCGGCCGACTCCGAGGTCATCGCGGCGGGTCCGCCGCCACCGAGCGGGCGGTCACGCGGTGCCGGGACCGGCGAAGCGCACCGGGTCGCCGGCCTGCCGCTTGGCCGCCAGCGCGGAGATGAGCTCCAGCGCGATCCGGTTGGCGGCCATTGCCGTGACCTCGGCATGGTCGTACGGCGGCGAGACCTCCACGATGTCCATGCCGGCGACGTCCACGGCCGTTGCGATCCGGCGGACCGCCCGCAGCACTTCTCGCGGCAGCAGGCCGCCGGGTTCGGGGGTGCCGGTGCCGGGCGCGATACCGGGGTCGATCACGTCGATGTCGACCGAGATGTAGACGGCGTCCGGGCCGTCGAGCGCCTCGGCGATGGCGTCGTCGATCACCGCTTCGGCGCCCCGCTCCTCGATCTCGCGCATCAGGTGCCAGCGCATGCCCTGCTCCTGCATCCACTCGAAGGTCTCCACGGGCGGCCAGTAGCCGCGGAGCCCGACCTGGACGAAGTTGCGGCCGAGGACGGCGCCCGACTCGATCAACCGTCGCATCGGGGTGCCGTGTCCGGCGAGCACGCCCCAGTCGTCCATCGCCGTGTCGGCGTGAGCGTCGAAGTGCACGATCCCGATGCTGCCGGGGCGCCGGACGTCCGCGACCGCCGTCGCCGAAGGCCAGGTGATCGAGTGGTCGCCGCCCAGGACGATCGGGATCGCCCCCGTCGCCGCGACCTCGCGCACCTTGCGGTAGATCAGGGCGTGGGCGCGGTCGATCCACGACGGGACGATGTTGGCGTCGCCGGCGTCGACCACCTTGAGGATCTCGAACGGCTCGTTGCCCTGTTGGAGGGAGTGGATCGAGCCCGACGTGTACTGCGCCTCGCGGATCGCCCGCGGGCCGAAGCGAGCGCCGGACCGGTGGCTCACCGCGTCGTCGAACGGGGCGCCGACGATCGCCACGTCCACGTTGCGGGCCCGGAGCTCCGCCGCGTCGGGGATCCAGGGCAGCTTCATGAACGAGGGCAGGCCGACGTAGGTCGGCAGGTCGAAGTCGTCGTAGGTCTCGTACGCGCGATCCCAGCCGTTGCGCGCCGCGAAGTCGACGTCACCCTGGGGTTGGGGACGATCGGTCACCATCGGCCTCCGGGGGCGGCAGCCCGTCGAACGGGTCGAGGCACCCGGCCTCGATGCCGCCCCAGTCGGCGCGCCGCCGGTTCGGGTCCGCCGTCCAGCGGGGCGCGCGCGGGCATCGTACCCGGTCAGCCGCCCGCGGTGGTGCGCCGGAAATCGGCCCAGGCCGCCTCGACCAGCGCCGGGTCGCACAGGAGGTCGACCGCCGTCTGGGCGACGAGCGTCGCGGCGAGCAGGGTCGTCTGGTCGGCCAGGGGGCGCGCCGCGGCGTCCCGGAACTCGATCGAATGGCCGGGCGTCGGGCCCTCGGTGATCGCGAGGTCGGGGTGGATCGCGGGCACCACCCACGAGACGTTGGCCATGTCCGTCGAGCCGAACGCCTCATTGGGCCCCTCATCGACGATCCCGTACGCCTCGGCGTTGGCGACCCAGCGCCGCGCGAGCGGCCCGTTGTTGACCATGGTCGTGGCGCCGCCCGAGAACTCGATGTCCACCGTGACGTCCGAGGCCGCGGCGGCAGCCTCGGCGATCGTGATGAACCGCTGCTTCATGACCTCGTAGTAGCGCTGGTCTTCGCTCCGGAGCATGAACCAGGCTCGAGTCCGGTCGGGAATGATGTTCGCGGCCGTGCCACCCTCCTGGATGATTCCATGGACCCGGGTATGGCTTGGCAGTTGCTGGCGCCACAGACCGACCGACACGAACAGGGCGATCATCGCGTCGAGCGCGTTGCGGCCGTCCCAGGGCTGGGACGCGGCGTGCGACTGCAGGCCGGTGAAGGTGACGTGCACGTCCTCGGACGCGAGCGGATAGATCTCGACGTGGCTGCGGTCGCACGGGTGGAGCAACAGTGCGGCGTCCAGCCCTTCGAACAGGCCGTCGACGATCATGGTCGCCTTGCCGCTCCCCCGCTCTTCCGCGGGCGTGCCCAGGAACACGACCTCGCCCGCCCAGGCGTCCCGAACCGCCGCGAGCGCGATCGCCGCTCCCACGCCTGACGCGGCCATCGTGTTGTGACCGCAGCCGTGCCCGAGGCCCGGGAGCGCGTCGTACTCGGCGAGGATGCCGATCCGGGGGCCGTCTGCGCCGAGGCCACCGGTGAGGCGCCCGCTGACCGCGGTCTCGAGGCTGCCGGCGGGGTGCTCCACCGCGTATCCGTGCCCACCGATCGCCTCGGCGACCCAGGCCGCCGCCTGGTGCTCCTCGAACGCGGGCTCGGGGTTGGCGTGGATCCGGTGGGACAGGGCGAGGATCTCGTCGCGGCCGGCCGCAACGGCATCGGCGACGCGCGCCTTGAGGTCGGCGAACGGCTCGGCTGGGCGGGCGGCGCGGAGGGTATCGGTCATGGGCCTGATCCTATCGTTCGGCGGACAGGGTCAGCTCCGCGACGATGAAGATCGCGCCCAGGAAGACGACAATCGCGGGCTGGAACGCGTCGACCAGCCGCAGGACGACGATTCCGGCGACGAACAGCCCGACCCAGCCGCCGCGCCGGGCCGCGCGGAACCAGTCGCCCTGGTACGCGATGCTCCGGTGGCGCGCGAACACGATCAGCCAGCACAACGGGATCGCGGTGACGCCCACGGCGAGCCCGATCAGCAACGCCCCGACATAGCCCGCCATCGGGTCCGCGTACGGGTCTCGCGTCGTGACGAGGATCGCGACGAGGACCCAGGCCATGACGGCCGCGGCGAGCAGCCCGAGGTTGGCGAGGCGGTCGCGGCGCTCCATCGGCACCGAGTCTACCGACGGC
>DATDJA010000505.1:0-3301 GCA_036520795.1 Candidatus Limnocylindrales bacterium | reverse complement strand
GATCGGGGCACGAGTCCGCCCGCGCGTCACCCTTGGCCTGCTGGCGGTGCAGCACGCGCTGATCCACGGACAGTCGGCGCTCTACCCGCTCGTGTACCTCGCAATCATCGACGAGTTCGGGGTCTCGCCCGCGGCCATTGTCATCCTGTCGACCATCGGCAGCATCTCGAGCGGCCTGCTCCAGTACGGGTTCGCCGCGCTGACCCGGCGCTTCAAGCGGACGACGCTGCTCGGGTCGGGCGGCCTGATCATGGGCGCCGGCACTGCGCTGCAGGCGCTCGCCACGTCGTTTCCGCCGTTCGCCGTCGCGAACATCGTCTCGAGGATCGGCGGCTCGCCCCAGCACCCCGTCGGCAATGCGCTGCTAGCGGACCAGTTCCCGGCGAGGCGGATCGGGTCGGCGATCGCCGTTCATGTCGCGGGCGGCAATGTCGGGACGGTCGTCGTCGGGTTCGCGGCAGCGCTCGCGATCGGCCTCGTCGGCTGGCGTGGCGCGGTGCTGGTCCTCGGACTCGCGGCGCTGGTCGTCGCCGCCGCGATCCTGTTGTCAGTCCGGGAGGCTCCGCGCGACCCCGTTGCGGACGCCGCGGCAGCACCCGTCAGCCGCCTCTATCGGCGCGTCCTCGTCGATCGCGACCTCCGCTGGGTCTACGCCGCGGCCGTCCTCGGCGGCGGCTCGCGCGGCCTCGGCGTCCTGAACATCTTCGTGCCCCTCTACCTCGACCAGGTCGTCGGGCTGACGCCCCAGACCATCGGCCTGATGTACGGGATCCTGCTCGCCGCGAGCGTGCCCGGCCCCCTCGTCGCGGGCTGGCTGTCGGAGCGCGTCGGCCGCAAGCCCGTGATCATCGGCGTCTACCTCGCCGGCGCGGCATCGATCGCCCTGTTCGTCCTCGCTGGCAGCGACATCGTCTGGCTATGGGCCGGGATCATCGCGCTCAGCCTGTTCTCGTTCGTCGAGAGCCCGCAGCTGCAGGCGCTGCTCGCCGACGTCACGCCGCGCCACCTCCGCGACGCCGCGTTCAGTACCTACTTCGCGCTGGCGTTCGGGGTCGGCTCGATGTGGGGAATCGTGTACGGGATCATCATCGACGTCAGCTCACAGGGCGAGAGCGGGGGCCTCGCGGCGGTGTTCTGGCTGATGGCGGTGGCATCGATCCTCGCGGCAATGGCGACGGCGCGGATCAGGATCCCGAAGCACAACGGGACATACGAGACGGCGGCCTGAAAGGTCGCCGTGACCGGCCGCATGAGGGGGATGCGCTATCATGCCCCGGCCCCTCAGCGGGGCCTTTCGGTCGGGGCGTGGCGCAGCTTGGTAGCGCGCATCGTTCGGGACGATGAGGTCGGAGGTTCAAATCCTCTCGCCCCGACCAGACTGACCAATCGAGATTGACTGGTCCTCAGCCCCGAAGGCAGCATCCCATCCGTGGGCCTTCGCGTGGGCCGTCAGCGTGAACGTGAAGTCGTGCGCCCCCAGGACGTCGATCTGCTCGAACACGGCCTCGGCGATCGTGTGACGCCCGGCATCCGACGTCTTCGCCCACAGCTCCGGCAGCGACTCCAGGTACGTCCGCGCCTCGGCGGCGGTCGGGATGCGCGACGGGCGGACGACGGTAGCCTCGGCCTCGGAGTCGAGCCGCGCCATCGTCGCCTCGAGTCGACCCAGGTCGCGATCCTTCGCGAACCGCAGCGCCGCCAGCTCGCGCTCGCGCTTGATCCGGGCTTGTGCCAGGACGTCGCCCCGGCGCGGCTCCGGCCGGGTGGCCGCCGCGACCGTGCTGGCGCCGTGCTCACCACGTCAGCGCGTCGGGCGCTGCCCCAGCGAGCCATTCGGTGACATCGCCGACGGCGGCCGCAACCTCGATCCCCTCAATCCGAGCCCCTGCCTCGACGAGCACATCGACCACGTCGCTCATCCCGAACACAGCCGCGTGGAGTAGCGCCGTGCCGCCGGGGACCCCGCCTGCAACGTCGCTGGCCCGTGCCTCCAGGTCGGCACCTGCGCCGATGAGCACCCGGGCGACACCGGCATCGCCGTAGCTCGCGGCTGTGATGAGCGGCGTCTCGGGAACACCCTTCTGGCCGTCGACCGGGGCACCGGCCGCGACGAGGATGCCGGCGATAGCGCCTGCGCCGTCGACTTCACGCCAGATGCCGCGGGCGGTGTCGTACCGGAGCATCGCGACGTAGCCGAGCGGCGAGGCGCCCGCTGGGTGATCGACCCAATGTTCCATCGTGGTCGACGCGAGGTCGGGCTCCTCAGCGACGAGCGCGCGCAGGCGGCCCACATCGAGAGAGTCGAGGATCTCGCGCAGCTCGACGTCGCGCTTGAGGCGCGCCCAGCTGGGGAATCCGTATTCGCGGGCAATGGCGAGTTGCGCGCCAGCCAGCGTCGATGGTGCAGACACGACCGCGAGGCGTCGAATTGCGGCGCGATCGCCGTCCTTCAGGTCGCGGAGCAGGTCCTTCGCGAGGCGCCGGACTTGCTCGAGGCTCAGACGCGGCGGGAGGGCGGGCATGGGGACGAGTCCTCTTGTTCTCGGTTGCCGCGGTGAGCGTCAGGCTCGACGCAGGCACTCTCCTGCCTGCGTCGAGCACCGATGGCTCAGGCGTGGGCTTGCTGTTGCAGTCGGTCGGCCGTCGCGACATCTGCAGCGTCGGAGTACGTTCGGGGCCAGGTCCAGGCGGAGCGCAGGATGAAGGCCAGGATCAGCACCTCGATTCCGATGGAGAGGCCGTAGAAGGACGCCCACTCCCAGGTCGCCCCTGCCGCGTTGAACGCCGAGTAGGGGATGAGGAGCGATGCAACGACGAGGTTCGTGGCGCGGTTCACCCGGGCGCGCAGCGTCATGGAGAGCATCACCATCAGGGCCGGGATCGCCACGGACGCGAGCATGAAGGTCAACAACGTCGGGCTGACGTCGAACTTCCAGACGAGGCCATTCAGGATGCCGTCGACGACGCCGGGCTTGTAGAGGTTGAAGAAGTCGACGTAGATGTAGAGGAACATGAAGCTGGTCCATGCGGCGGCGATCTTGGCCTGCACCGGGATCGGCGGGCCTGTCAAAGCGCTGTTGATGGGGACAGGTCGTGTCTTGTTCATGGTTTGCTCCTTCGTTCGCTTGGTGAGCCGTCCGCCTGACAGCGGTGGCTGGTGTACGAGTGGCGCTGTGGTGGGTCGTGACACCTGGTCCGACGTTCAGACGGTGATCACGACCTTGCCGCGGGTGTGGCCTGCTCCGACGTAGCGGAGGGCGTCGGCTGCTGCGCTCAGCCGGTAGGTGCGGTCGATGACCGG
>DATDJA010000504.1:0-4362 GCA_036520795.1 Candidatus Limnocylindrales bacterium | reverse complement strand
CGAGCGGCTGGAGCCGCGCCAGCTGCTGCGCGAGATCGTCGACCGCGCCGCGAGCCTCGTCGGCGTGAAGCACGGCTTCCTGTACCTGCTCGAGGACAACGACGGCACCACGGACCTCGTGTGCCGGGTCGGCGTCGGGCTATTCGACGGTCTCGACGGCTACCACCTGCCGCCCGGGACGGGGATTGGCTGGACCGTGGTCCGGAACGGCCGCCCGATGAACGTCGACGACTACGGCGCCTACCCGACGCCGGCGGGCGGTCTGGACGCCAAGGCGTTTGGCGCCGTGTGCGCGGTGCCCCTCACGTCGGACGGCGAGGTGCTGGGCATGATCGGGCTCGCGTCGGGCGACCGGGACCGGCCGTTCAGCGAGCGGGAGCTGGAGGCGCTGTCGAGGTTCGCGCAGCTGGCCGCCATCGCCCTGGACAACGCCCGCCTGTTCGAGCGAGCACAGACCGAGGGTCGACAGCGTGCCCACGCGGCCCTCCACGACATGCTCACCGGGCTGCCCAACCGCACGTTCCTGCTCGAGCGCATGGCCGCCCACCTGGACGCGAAGCCCGCGGCGGATGGTCGCGGCGCCCGCGCGCGGGTCGCGCTGATCCTGCTCGACCTCGACCGGTTCAAGGTCGTCAACGAGAGCCTGGGCCACGCGGCGGGTGACCTGCTGCTCGCCGAGGTAGGTCGCCGGCTCGTCGCCACGGCCCGCACGACCGACGTCGTCGCCCGCCTTGGCAGCGACGAGTTCGGGGTGCTGCTGGGACCGGTCCGCAGCGTCCGGGAGGCGGAGCGGGTCGCGGCCCGGATCACCGCGGCGGTGGGCGTGCCGTTCGATCTCGACGGCCAGGAGGTCACGGTCGGCGCGAGCCTCGGGCTGGCGGTCGGCAAGGCCGGCTTCACCTATGCGGGCGACCTGCTGAAGGAGGCCGAGATCGCGCTCCACCGGGCGAAGGTCGACCCGGTGCGCAAGTTCGTGATGTTCGATCCCGAGATGCGTGCCGAGACCCTCGACCGCGCGACCCTCGAGCACGACCTGCGGCGCGCGATCGAGCGCTCCGAGCTGCGGGTCCACTACCAGCCGCTGGTCGACCTCGACACCGGCACGGTCGTCGGCCTCGAGGCGCTCCTGCGCTGGCAGCACCCGACCCGCGGCCTCGTGCCGCCGATGTCGTTCATCCCGCTCGCCGAGGAGACGGGCCTGATCCTGCCGATCGGCCAGTGGGTGCTCGAGACCGCCTGTCACCAGGTCCGCGCCTGGCAGCGCCGCTTCCCGTCGGCGTCGTCGCTCGTGATCAGCGTCAACCTCTCGGCCCGCCAGTTCGCCCAGTCGGACCTCGTCAACGCGGTCGCCGCCACGATCCACCGCTCCGGGATCGCGCCCGCCAACCTCGAGCTCGAGATCACCGAGAGCGTCGTGATGGACCAGTCCGAGGCGTCGGTCGAACGGCTCCGCGGGCTGCAGGCGCTGGGCGTGCAGCTCGTCCTCGACGACTTCGGGACTGGCTACTCGTCGCTGTCCTACCTGCGCCGCCTGCCGCTGGACACGATCAAGATCGACCGCTCGTTCGTTTCGGGGCTGGGCTCCGACGCCGCGGACCTGCCGATCATCCAGGCCGTGATCTCGCTTGCCCACGGCCTGGGCATCGACGTGGTGGCCGAGGGCATCGAGACCGCGGCCCAGCTCGACTACCTGCGCGACCTCGCCTGCGATCGCGGGCAGGGCTTCGCGTTCGCGCGGCCGCTGCCGCCCGACGACCTCGAGGCGATGCTCCGGGGGGCGGGCGACGCCCCGCTCGTGCTTGCGGTGAAGGCGGTCGCCGTCTAGTTCCGGCCGCTGCCGAAGATGCGCAGCAGGAACAGGAACAGGTTGATGAAGTCGAGGTACAGGTGGAGGGCCGCGATGATCGAGGCCCGCTCGATCGAGCCCGCGAAGGCCGCGAAGTCGCCGCGGGTGATCCGCTGGACGTCGTACGCGGTGAGGGCGGTGAACAGCACGACGCCGATGACGGCGATGATCCAGCCGATGGGGCCCGAGGCGAGGAAGATGTTCACGACCGACGCGACGAGGATCCCGATCATGGCCATGAACAGGATGCCGCCGAGCCGCGCGAGCTCGCGCTTGGTGACGGCGCCGTAGATCGCGGCCGCCCCGAACATCGCGGCCGCGGCGAAGAACGCCGACGCGACGGACGCGGTCGTGTAGAAGCTGACGATCAGCGCGATGGTGAAGCCCATCGACGCGGCGTAGACGAAGAACAGCGCCAGGCTCGCCGTGGGTGAGATCTTGTTGATCGCGCCCTGGATGCCGATCGCGAGCGCGAACTGCCCGATGGCAATCAGGAACCAGTACTGGCCGACGGTGTCGATGACCTGCTGGTTGCCGCCCACGAGGAAGGCGACGCCGGCCGTCAGCAGCAGGCCGGCGAACATCCAGCCGAAGGCGCCGAGCAGCAGCTGCTGGACCAGCGCCGGCGCCGGCCGGACGCCGAGCTGGCTCGGGGACAGGGGTTGGCTGCTCGGGGTCTGGGGGATGCCGCTCACGATTCGCTCCTCTCGGGTGACGCCGCGTTCGATCGGCCGCGAGCCCTCGAGGGCCGGGCCACGGTCGACTGTCTCGCCTCGGCCTGCTCGGCCACGCGGGCCAGGATCCACAGCAGGTCGGCGAGACGGTTCAGGTAGGGCAGGACGAGGCCCCGGGCGATCGCCTCGTCGGCGTCGGCCAGGGTGACGGTCCGCCGCTCGGCGCGCCGGACGACCGTCCGCGCGATCTCGAGCGCGGCGGAAACCCGGGTCTCGCCGGGCACGACGAACTCGCGGGGCAGCTCGATCTTCGCCTCGGTCTCGCGCAGCACGGTGTCCAGGCCATCGACCATCTCGCGGGAGACGCGCGTGGCGCCGTCCTGTTGCCGACCGCGGTTGTCCGGGTTCGTTGCGAGCTCGGCCCCGACGGCGAACAGCTCGCGCTGGAGCCGCAGCAGCAGCTCGGCCAGGCCGCCGAAGGCCGGGGAGAGGACGCCGTACTGGGCCTTCAGCCCGAGCTCGGCGCGGGCGAGCCCGATGGCCGCGACAGCCTCATCGACCGTGCCGTAGGCCTCGGTCCGGGCATCGTCCTTGCGCACGCGGTCCCCACCGAACAGGAGGCCGGTGGTGCCGTCGTCGCCGCGACCGGTCGCGACGGCACTCTCGAACGAGAGCGTTGAGCGCGTCATCCGCGATCGGCGCTCACCACATCAGGCCCGCATCACGCGGGTCCCAGCGCTCGGCGAGCAGCGTGACCTTGACCGGGTAATCGACGACGCTCTCGGCCTGCTCGGTCACCTGCGCGATCATCGCGCCGGCGTACGGGCAGAAGGGCGTGGTCAGGATCATCTTGATCTCGCACGAGTCGGGGCCGAGGATGATCTGCTTGATCAACGCGAGCTCGACGACGTTCATCCCGATCTCGGGGTCTACGACCGCCCGCAGCGCGTCCAGGATCGCGAGCTCGGTCGCGCGGCGCTGGGGGTCGTACGGGACGACCTCGGGTGCGGCGGTTGACGTGGCGGCGGTCTCGGTCACGGGCTGGGTGTCGGTCATCGTATGGAAATCCTAGCACCACGCTCGGAAATGACCGTTTGCGCCCCATCCCGATCGGCCCCACGATGGAGCGCGATGGGCACCAAGACGGCGGTCGTCCGCCTCGCCGACGACGAACTGCGGTTCGAGGCGACCGTCGGCAGCGGCCACACCATCGTGCTCGACGACGCGGCGCGCGACTCGGGGGCACGGCCATCGGAGCTGCTGGGCGCGGCGCTCGCGGCGTGCACCGGGATGGACGTGATCTCGATCCTGCGCAAGAAGCGACAGCCGGTCACGGGCTACGAGATCAGGGTGATCGGCCACCAGATGTCCGACCAGCCGCATGCGTACACGCGCTTCGACGTCGTGCACGTCGTCGACGGCACGGGCGTCGACCCGGAGGCGGTCCGGCGATCGATCGAGCTGTCGGCGACGAAGTACTGCTCGGTGGGCTCGACGCTGGCGTCCGGGTCGCTCGCGATCCACCACTCGTACCTGCTGCGCGACGCCGATGGCGGCGAACGAACGGGTGACGTGGTGGTGATGGGCCCGAACGAACCGTACGAGCGACCCGCGAGCTAGGCCGTCGCGACGACCTTGATCACGACGCCCGGCGCGCGCAGGCGATCGGGCAGCCCAGCGGCCTCGTCGGCCGTCAGGCCGGGGCCCTCGAGCGAGCCGTCGGCGGCGAAGAAATCCGCGTACCGGTCGCGGTTGGCGGCGGCGTAGGTGTACGCCTCGGCGATCCCAACCAGGCGCAGCTCGGGATGGTCCTTGAGCAGGTCGACGACCGTGTAGCCGTTC
>DATDJA010000503.1:0-3233 GCA_036520795.1 Candidatus Limnocylindrales bacterium | reverse complement strand
GGTGTCCAGCGCGGCCACGATCCGCCCGTCCTCGCGCGCGAACGCGACGAGGTCCGTGAGGTACAGCTCGCCGGTCGCCGCGCTCGGCTTCAGGTCGCCGATCCGCCGCCGCAGCCAGGTCGCGTCGATCGCGTACAACCCCGCGTTGATCTCCGAGATCTGGCGTTCCTCGTCGGTCGCGTCCTTGTCCTCCACGATGCGTTCGACGGTCCCGCCGTCGTTGCGCACGACCCGCCCGAGCCCCGTCGGATCGATCGCGTCGACCGAGACCAGCGCGACGGCCGCATGGTCCAGCCCGCGGAGCTCGAGGAGCGTCGCCAGCTGGTCCTGCGCGACGAGCGGCACATCGCCCGAGAGGACGAGCACCTCCTCGGCGTCGTCCGGCACCACGGCCAGCGCCGCCCGCAGGGCATCGCCGGTCCCGCGTGGCTCGTCCTGGAGCGCGGTGTCGGCCCGCGACTCGACGGCTTCGCGGACCGGGGCGGTCGCGGGCGAGTAGACGACGACCGGCCGGCTCCCCGTCGCGCCGATCGCGGCGTCGAGCACGTAGTCGATCATCGGACGGCCGCAGACCGGGTGGAGGACCTTGGGCACGCCCGACTTCATGCGCGTGCCGAGGCCGGCCGCGAGGATGATCGCGACCGTGCGCCGGACCGGCGTACCTGGACTTGAGGGGGTCATACGGTCGGGCGCCCGCGCGTTCGCGACCGGAACGCCGCAGGTGGAGCGGCGGGGCCGGCGCCCGAGGAGGTGAGCGAATTGGTCATCAGGAGTGGCGCGGATTCTGCGGGCGGGTCCGTGGGAGTGTCAACCGACGCCGCCGTCCGCCGCGCCGCGGGCCCGCCGGATCTGGGCCGCGTGGTCGTGCGCGTGGGCCGCGTAGATCTCGAGCCAGCGTTCCACGTCGTACGCCCCGCTGTCCGTGTGCGTTCCGGCGCGGCCCCACTCCGCGTCGGTGAGGTGGTCCAGGAGGTCGGCGGTCGTCGAGCGAGCCGCCGCGAGCGCGTCCAGGGACGGCCCGATCGGGCGGTCGTCGTAATGGAGGCGCTGCGCCCACTCCGCCTCGTCGTACCCGGCGATCACGGGCAGCTCTTCGGCGATGAGGCGCCGCACGCGGATCGCGGAGGTCATCTCGCTGTCAGCGAGGTGGTGGACGATCTCGCGGGGCGTCCACTCGCCCTCACCGGGCGGCCGGGTGTCCAGCTCCGCGTCGGTGATGCCCTCGACCGCGGCCACCACGGCGCCATGGCCCGCGCGGTACCGGGCCATCAGGTCGGCGCGCTGCTCGGGGTCGAGGCGATGGGCGGTCATTGGGGCACTCCGGTGGGCCTGGGCGGGCGAGGCAGGGTCGCTCCGCCAAGGATAGGGTGGGTCGTCGCCTCAGCGGCCCGCGGGGCGGCCCGCGATCATCTCGATCTCCACGAGCGCCGCCTTGGGCAGGGCCCCGACGCCGAACGTCGAGCGGGCGGGCGGCGGGTCGGGCATGTGGCTCGCGTAGACCGCGTTCACGGCCGCGAAGTCGCCGATGTCGGCCAGGAAGATCGTGGTCTTCACGACGTCGGCGAGCGTGCACCCCGCCGCATCGAGCACGGCCGAGAGGTTGCGCAGCGCGCGGTCGGTCTGGGCCTCGACCCCGTCGGCAAGCTCGCCCGAGGTGGGGTCGAGGCCGAGCTGGCCGCTGCAGAACACGAAGGCGTCGGTGACGATGGCCTGGCTGTAGGGACCGAGCGCCCCCGGGGCGCTCGTGGTCGAGATGGCCTGTCGGGTCATGGCTGCCTCCCTGCCTGCTGTTTGCCGCCCAGGATCCGCGCGGCCGCGACGAACGGCTCCCGTCCGCCCGGCGTGGGCAGCCCGCCGCCGGCGAACGCCTCCCGCACGCGATCGGCTGCCTCCGCGGCATCCTCGAGCGAAGGATAGAGCGCCCAGTGGGTTGGACCGGACCCGGACACCCCGACGGGTCGCGCGAGCAACCGCAGCAGCGCGCGCTTGAACGGCACCAGACCGGGCTCGACCACCGCCGCCGCGGGGGCCAGGTCGTTGGCCGCCGCAAGGACGCTGGCCCGCGCCAGCAGGTCCACGACCCGAAGCCCCGTCCTGAGCTCGTCGCCGAGGTGCGCCGACGCCTGCCGCGCGGCGCCGCCGACCAGCCGGGCGCCGGCATCGAACGCCGCGAACGCGGCCGGCGTCGGGATCGCGACGGCGGGCGTCACCAGCAGCAGCCCCGGTCGATCGTTCGCCGCATCCGCGTCGCGCAGCCAGCCCAGCGGCGTCACCCGCTCCCCCCGGCCCTCCACGAGCGCCGGGCCATCCGCGAGGAAGAACGGCACATCCGAGCCGAGCGCGACGGCGATCCGGTGGCGGGTCGCGTCGTCCGCCTCCACGCCCCATGCCTCGAGCGCCGCGTCGGCGGCCGCGGCGGCATCGGACGAGCCGCCGGCCAGCCCGGCGGCGACGGGGATCCGCTTGTCCAGGCGGGCGGCCAGGGCCGAAAGCGGCTCGCGCCGCCCGAGGACGTCCCCCGCGTGCCGACGGGCGACGGCGATCGCCCGCAGGACGAGGTTGTCGGCGGCCGGACCCGGGTCGAAGCCCTCGACATGCAGGCTGTCCGTCGCTCCGGGCGGCAGGATCGAGAGCGCGAGGCGGTCCGCGAGGTCGAGCGGGACCATCACGCTGTGGAGGTCGTGGTAGCCGTCCGGGCGGGTGCCGAGCACCGCCAGCGTGAGGTTCACCTTGGCGGGGGCGAGACGGATCACCGGCGCGAGGCGGCGATCGGGGTCGGTCGCGGGCGTCGTCATCACGGGGCCGGGAGCGGGCCGATCGCCTCGGCGAGGGCGATCCACTCCCCCACCGCGACCGTCTGGGGCCGTCGGTCGCGGGCGATCCCGACGACGTCGAGCGCGGCGTCGACCTGTTCGGGCGGGATCTTCAGCTGGCGGGTGAGCACGTTGTGGAGCATCTTTCGCCGCTCGCGGAACCCCGCCTGGACGACCCGCCACAGGTGCGCCTCCGCCGCCGCGTCCAGCCGGTCGTCGTCGGGGTAGGGCTCGAGGACGAGGACGGCCGACTCGACCTTGGGCGCGGGCTCGAAGGCCTCGCGGGGCACCCGGAACGCGACCCGCGCCTTCGCGTGGTACTGGACGAACACCGAGAGGTAGGACATGGCGCCGGGCTCGGCGGCAACCCGCTCCGCGA
Organism: Candidatus Limnocylindrales bacterium; assembly: GCA_036520795.1. Lineage (GTDB taxonomy): Bacteria > Chloroflexota > Limnocylindria > Limnocylindrales > CSP1-4 > CAIXZV01. Next base: position 41 of record DATDJA010000503.1, on the reverse strand, counting down.
CCTCGCGCTGGAGCATCAGCACGAGGCGCTCGGCGCGCGGG
>DATDJA010000502.1:0-3620 GCA_036520795.1 Candidatus Limnocylindrales bacterium | reverse complement strand
GGCTGGTAGGCTTCGGCGCGTGAGTGAGGTCGCCCTCGTGGGCTGTATGGGTCTGCAGTGCTCCTGTCGTCGGCGAGTGCCGGCGAGGGTCGAGCGCGCGGCCGCCTGAACGAGGCCGCTCACACTCCTCCTCTCTCCGGGCCTCGCGACGATCGTCGTCGGATGCGGTCATCGACCGTGCCCGCCCGTCATTCCCTGCTCGACCCGGAGACCCTTGATGTCCCTGCTCACCCCATCGCCCGCCAGACACATCGACCCACGCGGCATGCGCTTCGGCGCCGGCGTGTCGGCGATCGTGCTGGCGATCGCCTTCGTCCTGAACCTGCCCTGGCTGGCCGTGCTGGTCGGCGTCAACCTCGGCGTGTCGGCCTTCTTCGGGACGCGGCTGTTCCTGCCGAGCCGCCCGTGGCCGTTCGTCCGCCGCGCGCTCAAGCTGGGCCCCCCGCGCGAGCCCGAGCACGAGTACCCGCCCCGCTTCGCGCAGGCGCTCGGCGCGACGTTCCTCGGCCTGGCCGGGCTCGCGTTCCTCGTCGGCGTCACGCCGCTCGGCTGGCTGCTCGTCGCCGCCGTCGCCGGGCTGCAGACGCTGCTCGCCGTGAGCGGGATCTGCGTCGGCTGCCGGCTCTACTTCCTGCGCTGGTGGGTGCCGTCCCTGTTCGCGCGCCTGTTCCGGCGCACCGACCAGCTTCGACCGCTCGAGGTCCCGGCGCTCAAGCGCGTGGCCTGATCGGGCGCCAGCCCCGCCTCAGTCCTCGGGCGGGTCGAGCAGGCCCGAGCGGTAGGCGATGATCGCCGCCTGCGTGCGGTCGGCCGCGCGCAGCTTCCAGATGATGTTCTGGACGTGCTTCTTGACCGTGTCCTCCGCGATCGAGAGCTCGTTGCCGATCTCCTTGTTGGTCATCCCCTCGGCCAGCAGCCGGAGCACGTCGAGCTCGCGCGGGGTGAGCGCGAACGACTCGATCCGCGCTTTGGCCGTCTGAACAGGCGTCGGTTCGACCGGCGCGCTGAGCGCCTCGCGCAGGAGCCCGGGCTCTATCGCGAGCTGGCCATCGCCGACCGCGGCGATCATCGCCAGCACCTCTGCGGTCGACGCCTCCTTGAGCAGGTAGCCGGCCGCTCCCTTGCGGATCGCCTCGAGCACGTAGTGGCGGTCGTCGTGCATCGTCACCATCACGACGGCGACCGGATGGTCGAGCTTCTTGATCTCCGCGAGGCACGCCAGCCCGTCGACCCCCGGCATGCGGATGTCGAGCAGCACGATGTCCGGGCGCCGCGCCGCGATTTCGGCCAGCCCGGATTCGCAGCTGCCGGCCTCGCCGACGACCTCGACCCAATCGGCGGTCGAGAGCATCGCCTCCAGGCCGCGCCGCGACATCTCGTGGTCATCGACCAGGAGCACGCGCGTGGGCGACTCAGCCACGTCCCTGCCGCATGCGAATCGTCACCTTCGCGTCCCCCTCTCGTCGCTCGTTGCCCTGATCATGCGCCACCCTGCTGTCATCGCGCATCCGTCGGCGGGGCCAGACCGTCGATCACCTTGCGCAGCTCGCGGATCGCGTCCAGGACCGCCGCCTGGGCGGCCTCGAGCTGCTGGGTCGCCGCCTCCCCGCGGTCCGCGACCAGGGATGCCCGGGCCGCCTCGAGGAAGCGATGGGCACTGACCAGCGACTGGGCGACCGTGTCGTGCAGCTCGTGCGCGACCCGCTCGTCGCCGAGCCGCGCTTCGCCCTTGGTCGCGCGTGCCAGCGCCTCGGCGCTCAGGGCGCGGCGCTGGAACTCCTCGGTGGTCGCGATCATCTGGGCGAGTGCGGCCGTGGCCGTGTCTGCCCGCTCCCGGTCGCTCGGATCGTTGGGTGGCATCTGGCCCCGAGTCTAAGGGCCGCGAGTCGCCCTATGCTCCGGACGTGACGCGACGCGAGACAACCCCGGGAGCCGACGATGACCACCGCCAACCCTGCACCCCACCGGTTCGCCGGACGCGTCCCTCCCGGCGTCGATCCGATCATCCCGGGCCCCGGACAGGAGTCGGTCTGGGACTATCCGCGACCGCCAGGCGTCGACGCCGTGCCCGAGCGGATCCGGGTCGTGGTCGGCGGGGTCACCATCGCGGACTCGACGCGGGCGAGGCGCGTCCTCGAGACCGCCGGCGCGCCGGTCTATTACATCCCTCGCGACGACGTCCGGATGGATCTGCTGACGCGGACGGCGCACTCGACGCACTGCGAGTGGAAGGGTGATGCGACCTATTGGACCGTCACCGTCGACGGGCGGCGCATCGAGGACGTGGCCTGGTCCTACGAGCAGCCCACGTCCGGCTTCGAGTCCATCACCGGGCACCTGGCGTTCTACGCGGCGAAGGTCGACGAGGCGTGGGTGGGCGACGAGCGGGCGACGCCCCAGCCGGGCGGCTTCTACGGCGGCTGGATGACGTCCCGCATCGTCGGGCCGGTTAAGGGCGAGCCCGGCTCGGCGGGCTGGTAGACCGGCCTATCCGTCGCTCGCCGCTCCCTCGCCCGCTGCCCGGTAGACGAGCACGTGAACCCGTTCGAGGGTCACCAGCCCGCCGCCGATCATCGGCTCCAGCTCATCGAGGACGGGCCGCAGCCGCGCCTCCTCGTCGACGACCTCGAGCAGGATCGGCAGGTCCTCCGACAGGGCCAGGATCCGCGTCGTGTGGACGCGCGACGAGCGCCCGAACCCCTCGATGCCCCGGAACACCGACACGCCGCGGATGCCGCGCTCGCGGAGGCGGCGGACGATGGCGTCGTACAGGGGTCGTCCCTCGAACGTGTCCGACTCGCCGATGTAGATGCGGGCCAGCAGCGCCTCGCCCTCGATCGTCATCGTCGGACCTCCATCGTGGTCGCGCGGCGAGCCCGGCTCACGGGACGAGCCGCCCTACGGCGAGCCCGGCGACCACCGCGACCAGGCCGAGGACGACGGATCCGACGAGGTTGGCCATCGCGAGACCGTACGCCCCTTCCTCGACCAGCCGCCACGACTCGAGCATGAACGTGCTGAACGTCGTGTAGGCGCCCAGGAACCCGACCATCAGCGGCAGCCGCACGTCGGGCGGCAGGACGTCCCGTTCGAGGACCCACGCGAACAGCACGCCCAGCACGAACGAGCCCGTGAGGTTGACGACGAACGTCCCGAGCGGGAAGGCGCTCGGGTTGCGCTCGCTGACCCAGCCATCGACCAGCCAGCGCAGGACCGCGCCCCCGAAGCCCCCGAGCCCGACCAGGAGGAGTTGCACGAGATCAGTCGAGCGAGGGGACGCCGATGATGTTGAAGCCGCCATCGACGAAGGTGATCTCACCCGTGATCGCGCCCGCGAGGTCCGAGGACAGGAACGCCGCCGTGTTGCCGACGTCCTCCTTGGTCACGTGCGCGCGCATCGGCGCGATCTGGTCGAACGGGCCGTAGAGCTTGCGGAAGTCGCGGATCCCGCCCGCAGACAGGGTCCGGATCGGACCCGCGGAGATGGCGTTGACCCGGATGCCGTCGGGGCCGAGGTCGGCGGCGAGGTAGCGGACCGTCGCTTCGAGCGCCGCCTTGGCCACGCCCATCACGTTGTAGTTCGTGGTGACGCGCTCCGACCCGAGGTAGGTCAGGGTGAG